>JANOUB010000133.1:0-1780 GCA_031416615.1 Thermoleophilia bacterium | reverse complement strand
CTCATGGCGGAGCGCCTCACCCCCGAGGTGCTCGGTGCGCTCGTGGCGCTCTACGAGCACAGCGTGTTCACCCAGGGTGTGATCTGGTCGATCAACTCGTTCGACCAGTGGGGCGTCGAACTGGGAAAGGTGCTCGCGCAGAGAATCGTGCCGGAGCTCGAGGCCGCCGAGGAGCCGGAGCTCGCCCACGACCCGTCGACGAACGCGCTGATTCGCCGCTATCGCCGGCGGCAGCGGAGGTCGCGGTGAAAAAGCGTACCGCGACCTCCGCTGCTGCATGTTTTCTGCACGCTTCGCGTGATCCTGAAGGGGCCCGCGGTGGGGAAGGCCGCGGTCGGGAAGGCCGCGGTGGAAGGGCGTACCGCGGCCTTCCCCGCCTGATGCTTTCTGCACGCTTCGCGTGATCCTGAAGGGGCCTGCCAGCGGGCCTGTCTCGACGGATTTCGCGGTGGAAGAGCGTACCGCGGCCTCGTACGCGGCCCAGAGCCCGGTGAACCCTGCGCCCACGATCGCAACGTCGACCTCGTGGTCGCCCTGGAGCGGTGGTCGTGGCGAGAACTGCGCGAGCGCACCGTCGAGCTACAGGCTTCGCTCCCGATACCGCTGCTGGTCGTCCACGAAGGGCGAGCGTACCGGCCGCCGGAGCGCCTGGCGTAGTCGCGGAGCTCGCGCGACGGCGGCCGCCTGTGGAAAGATCGTTGCAGTTCCGTCACGAAGGGTGTCTCCCTCCGGGAGACACCCCAGCAGTCACCCTCCGGAAGGCAGCATTCGGAGTCAGCACCCTCCGGGAGACACGCGGCCCCGTCTCGTCGGAGCACCCGCGCGGCGCGTGGGCCAGTACTTCCGGCGCCAGGCTCAGCCCAGCAGACCAGGCTCAGCCCAGCAGAGAGGCGGCGGCCTTGTCGAGAATCACCGTTGTCGCGCCGCGCCGGGAGCGGACGAGGCTCGCCGGCGTCATCCTCGAAGGCTCATCGGCGAATGCGCTCCGGACGGCCGCCGCCTTCTCGTCGCCTACTGCCAGGAAGACGACGTGCGCGCCGGCCTCGAGAGCGGGGATCGTCAGCGTGACCCGTTCCACGAACGGCTCGAGTCCCGGCGCCGCTGCAACCGCAAGACGATCGCGCACGTCGAGTGCGGCCGCGCCGGGGAAGAGGGACGCCGTGTGCCCGTCCGGGCCGAGACCGAGCAGGACGAGGTCGAGCGGCTCGCCCTGGAGGGCGGCATCGTAGGCCTCCGCCGCATCGATCGGGGGCCGTTCCGTCGCGATGGGGTGCACCGTCGGCTCGACGACGAGCCATTCGAGCAGCGCCTCACGGACGAGCAATTGGTTCGAGCGGGGGTCGTCGGCCGGGACGCAGCGGTCGTCACCGAACCAGACGTCGACACCGCCCCAGTCGGAGTGAGCCGCCGCCGCGAGCTCGTAGGCACGGCGGGGGGTGGAGCCGCCCGCGAGGACAACCGACCCGCCGGCTGCGGCCACGTCGACGAGCAGTGCCGCCGCGGCGCGCGCGGCGGCTTCGGCGTCCTGCATCACGACGAGCTCGACGTTCATGCCCCCATCGTCGCTCATCTGACAGGAAAATAGGCGTTACGGACGACCCACGCGTCCCCATCACCCAAGTTTCATCAGCCCGCGACCGCCCGTCCCGCGGGCTAGTGTCCACCAGGTGAACATGACAATCGTCCGGCGGTCGTACGAGGCGTTTGCCCGGGGTGACCTGGATGCCGTTGTCGCCGACATGGACGAGGCGATCGAGTGGCAGCAGGCGCAGGGGCTGCC
>JANOUB010000132.1:0-8484 GCA_031416615.1 Thermoleophilia bacterium | reverse complement strand
GCTCCCTGCGTCCTCGCATCGCACTCGCGCAGCACGCCCCGACGACGAACCGTCATCCTGATTCGAGTTCTTATGGCGAACTACCGAAAGTGCAGGGACTTCGGCGCGCTCGTCGTGGCCACAGCGCTGCTCGCCGGGTGCGGTTCGGGCGGTACCGGCAGCAGCGGCAACAGAGACACCGTCGTTGCCGCGTTCTACCCGATCGCCTACGCCGTGGAGCAGATTGCGGGAGACACTCTCGACGTCCGGAACCTCACTCCGGCCGGCGCCGAGCCGCATGACCTCGAGCTGAGCCCGGGAGACGTGCGGGATGTCGGCGACGCTACGCTCGCCCTCTACCTCGGCGACGGCTTCATGCCCGGTCTCGAGACCGCCGTGAAGCAGCGAAGCGGCCGCTCGGTCGACCTGCTTGCCGACCAGCAGCTGCGGACCGGAGGAGGCGACGGCGGAGGGGCCGTTCGAGATCCACACGTCTGGCTGGATCCGGTGCGCTACGCCGCGATGGTGCGGACGATCGGCTCGGAGCTCGGTGACGAGGCGGCAGCGGATCGCCTCGCCCGCAGGCTCGAGGGGCTCGATGCCGAGTTCCGGCGTGGCCTTGCGACCTGCGATCGCCGCCAGATCGTGACGAGTCACGCTGCGTTCGGGTACCTCGCGGCCCGATACGGCCTCGAGCAGGTCTCGCTCGAAGGGCTCTCGCCCGAGGCGGAGCCCTCGGCCCGGGGTCTTGCGCACCTGGCCGACCTCGTCACGAAGTCCGGGGCGACGACCGTGTTCTTCGAGACGCTCGTCTCGCCGAAGCTCGCGCAAACGGTGGCGCGAGAGGCTGGAGTCGCGACCGCTGTGCTCAACCCCATCGAGGGGCTCACGAACGACGAGATCGCCACCGGCGCCGACTACTTCTCCGTCATGCGGTCGAACCTCGCCACATTGCAGAAGGCGCTCGGATGCACCACGTGACTCCAGTCGTAGAGCTCCGGGGCGTCTCGTTCGGCTACCGGGCGGGTGTCAGCGTCCTCGAGGACGTGTCGCTCGAGGTCGGCGCCGGAGAGTTCGTCGCGATCGCCGGACCGAACGGCGGCGGCAAGACGACGTTGCTCCGGCTCGTGCTCGGTCTCGAACGCCCCACGGCGGGAACCGTGCGCGTCTTCGGGCAACCGAGCGGCAAGGCCATGGACGGCGCGCGCATCGGATACCTCCCGCAGCGCGCGCGCCTCGTCGGAGAGGCGCCCGTCACGGTGCGCGAGGTCGTCTCCACCGGGCGCCTCGCACCGGCGGGTATCTGGGGGCCGTTGCGTCGCGCCGACCGTGAGGCAGTGACGCGCGCGATCGAGACGGTGGGGCTTGCCGGGCGGGCCGACGCACCGCTGCGGACGCTCTCGGGTGGGATGCAACAGCGGGCGCTGATCGCCAAGGCGCTCGCGTCCGAGCCCACGCTCCTCGCGCTCGACGAGCCGACGACCGGGGTTGACGCCGAGTCGCAAGAGTCGCTCGGCGTCCTGCTCGAAGACCTGCGGTCCGAGCTCGGCGTCACGATCCTGTACGTCTCCCACGAGTTCGGTGCGGTTGAGCACGTCGTCGACCGGATTGTGCTCGTCCGCGGCGGCATCGTCTACGACGGCCCGCCGAGCGGCCTCCCGGGCGTGTGGCACGACCCCTCACACAGCCATGCTTGACCTCGAGTTCATGCGGCTCGCCCTTGCCACGGGCGCGATCGTCGGGCTGCTCGCCCCCGCAGTCGGGTTCTTCCTTGTCGAGCGCCAGGCATCGTTGATCGGCGACGGCCTCGGGCATGTCGCGTTCGCAGGCGTGGCTGTGGGCTACCTGCTCGGCATCTCGCCGGTGCTGACCGCGCTCGTGGCGGCAGTGATCGGTGCGCTCGCGATCGAGTGGCTGCGCACGCGCGGAGGAGCCGCCGGCGACCAGGCCCTTGCGCTCGTCTTCTACACCGGCATCGCAGCAGGCGTCGTAATCGTCTCGAAAGCCGGCGCGCTCAACGTCAATCTGTTCCAGTTCCTCTTCGGGTCGATCCTCACCGTCACCCGCGCCGATCTCTGGACGGTACTCGTCCTCGGGATCGGCGCCCTCGCCACGATTGCGCTGCTGTTCCGCGGTCTCGTCGCGACCGTGCTCGACGAGGAAGGCAGCCGCGTCGCCGGTGTTCCGGTCACGCGACTCAACCTCGTCGTCGCGGTGCTCGCGGCGCTCACCGTTGCCGTCTCGATGCGCATCGTCGGGATCCTCTTGATCGCGGCGCTGATGGTGCTGCCGGTGATCGCGGCCAACCGCGTTGCCTGGAGTCTCCGGTCGACCTTTGCTCTCTCGATGGCGTTCGGGGTCTGCTCCGTGATCTCGGGCCTGGCGATCGCCTACTACGCGGACCTGCCGCCCGGGGGCACGATCGTCCTCGTCGCCGCGGGCGCGTTCGTCCTCTGTTCGGCCGGCAGCGCCGTCGCCAGGCGTGGCTAGACGACGCCAGGCTTCAGCCTGGCGTCGAGCGGAGTGCGGGGCGTGTGTGGGTGGGGATGACGCGCAACTGGCGTTGATGGGATGATCGAGACGATGCGACCTATTCTGCTCACCGGCTTCGACCTCACTCTCGACGAGGTACTCGCGGTAGCCCGTGGTGGAGCTCCCGTGGAGATCGATCCCGCCGCACTCGAGACGATGGGGCGAGCGCGCGCGGTCGCCGATCGCGCGATCGCCGAGGGGACGGCTGCCTACGGCGTCACCACCGGGGTCGGCAGCCGGAAATCGTTCCGCATCGAGGACTCCGGGCACGACCGGCTGCTCGTGCGCCAGCACGTGATCGCCCAGGGCTCACCCGTGTCGCACGAGGTCGTCCGCGCGACGGCACTCCGCCTAGCGAATGCACTTGCGTCGGCGACGACGGCGGCGCGACCCGAGCTCGCAGTCCATGTCGTCGAGGCGCTGAACGGCGACCGCCTGCCAGCGGTTCGCGCGCTTGGATCAATCGGGGTGAGCGATCTGGCGCAGATGGCCGACCTCGCCGACGGGATCCTGGACGGCTTCGAGCTCGCCCGTGGCGAGGCGATCGCCCTGCTCAATCAGAGCGCTTTCTCGACGGCCCACGGGTCGCTCGCGTTCGCCGACGCGCTGGCGCTCCTCGACGCACTCGATTGCGCCGGTGCGCTCGATCTCGAGGCTCTCGGCGCCAACCCGGACGCGCTGCATCCCGCGGTCGGACAGGTCCGCCCATACCCGGGGCTGCAGGCCACACTCGCCCGCCTGCGAGCGCTGCTCGACGGCAGCGAGGTAGAGGCGCGGGCGCTGCAGGACCCGCTCAGCTTCCGGACGCTCGCCCAGCTGAACGGCGCCGCCCGGGACGCCCTCGGCTTCGTCGGCCGCCAGATCGAGGTCGAGCTCAACGCTGCCCAGTCGAACCCACTCGTCCTCATCGACGAAGGGCGCCTGATCTCGGTCGGCAACTTCGAGATCCAACCGCTCGCAACGGCGCTCGACCTCGCTCGGCTTGCCCTTGCACCCGTCATCACGAGCGCGGCCGAGCGTGCGGTCAAGTTGTTGCAGGCACCGCTGACCGGGCTGACGGAGGGTCTCGGCGCTCGGCCCGCGCTGGCCGAGAGTGCGCTCAGCGAGCTCGGGATCGCCGTCCAGGCGTTCGCGGCGGAGGCGCGGCTGCTCGCCCACCCCGTCTCGTTCGAGATCGTCTCGACGACCCAGGCCGAGGGGATCGAGGACAGGATGACCATGGCACCGCTCGCCGCCCGACGTCTCGAAGCGATGGTCGAGCTCGGAGCGCGTGTCGTCTCGATCGAGTTGCTGTTTGCGGCCCAGGCCTGCGACCTCCGCGGAGCTCGGCTCGGGGCGGGAACGGGAGCGCTGCGCGACACGGTGCGCCACTTCGTGCCGTTCCTCGAGGAGGGCGGCATTCTCCCCGACCTCGAGTTGCTCGTCGACGAGATCCGCTCCGGGCGGATCGGCGGATGAGACTCGAGGGAACCGTCGACGTTCATCAGCATTTGCTGCCCGCTGACTTCGTCGAGGTTCTGAGCAAGCGCACATCGCCACCGAGGATCGTCGGCGCCGAACTCGAGATCGCCGAAGGACGCTTTCCCTTCGACCCGACCGAGAACGAGCTCGAAGGGCGCATCGCCGACCTCGACCGCCAGGGCACCGACGTCGGAGTGCTCTCGCTGCAGCCCACGTTCGGCCACGACGCGCTCTGGCCAGCCGAGCGGGCGGAGCTCGCCGCTGCTTGGGAGGAGGGGATCGCGGAGGTTGTAGCAGATGCACGGGGTCGGTTCGTGGCCCTCGCCGCAGGGCCGACGAAGCCGGGTTTCGTCGGGTCCTGTGTCGGCTCGGATTCCCTCGACGACCTCGATCGGCTGGAGGCCGTGGCCGAGTCGGTGCGTCGGCACGGGGGCTTTGTCCTCGTTCACCCCTCGGGAGGGCCGGTGCCCGAGAACATGCCGGGCTGGTGGGGGGCACTCGCCGTCTACACGGCGCAAATGCAGGCCGCGTACCTCGCCTGGCTGGCACGCGGCCAGGAGCAGTGGCCCGCTCTCCCGATCGTGTTCTCGATTCTCGCGGGCGGAGGGCCGTTCCAACTCGAACGTCTCAGCTCGCGCGGGATCGACGTTCGCTCAGTCCTGCATCGCAACGTCTTCTTCGACACGGCGTCGTACGGACGTCGCTCGCTCGAGCTCTGCGTCGAGACCTTCGGTGTGGAGCAGATCGTCTACGGCAGCGATCTGCCGGTTGTCGATCCTGAGCCCACGCTTCGGGCGATAAGGGGATTCGGCGAATCTGTCGAAAGGCTGATCAGGTGCGACAACCCAAATCGGCTCCTGGCATGAGCAACCTCGCGACATTTCTGTCGACGCGGATCGTTGCGGACCACGATCTCAGCCGCCCGGAGCTGGTCGAGCTCGCGCATGCGATCGGCGGCGACGAGACGCTCTGGCGGGAGTATGTGCGTCACGACGCGGCTGAGCGCCAGTACCAGCAGCTCTACCGCGACCCCAACATCGATGTCTGGCTGATCTGCTGGATGCACCGGCAGGACACGGGCTATCACGATCACGACCGCTCAGCCGGTGCGGTCTACGTCTGCGAGGGCATGCTCTGGGAGGATTACTTCCACCGGGACGAGGATGGGTGGATCCGCGAGAAGACCCGTCGGCATGCGGCCGGCGGCTCGTTCGACTTCGACGCCGCCTACATTCACGGCGTACGCAACGAGGGCAACGAGCCTGCGACGTCCATCCACGTCTACTCTCCCGCGCTCTGGCGCATGGGCCATTACGAGACCGACGAAAACGGTGTCATGCGACGGGTTGCGATGACCTATGCCGACGAGCTGCTGGGAGCTGCCTAATGCAACTGTGGTTGTAGATTCAGGCCGCAGCGAGCCGACCGGAGGCCGGCGCACGCGCACTGAGCGCGCGGATCGTCGCGCGGCGCGCACGAAGCCCGCGCTGTTTGCCGGGGAGCCGCCGCGGAACGCTCTCGGCCCGGTGGGGCTCCTCGACGAGGATCAGCTCTCCGCCGTGCATGAGGCTTCGCTGGACCTCCTGCAGAACGTCGGCGTCGAGTTCATGGGGGCTGCCGCCCGGGCTGCGTTCTCGGTGGCGGGGGCACTCGTCGACGACGAAACCGGTCTCGTGCGGATCCCGCGGGAGGTCGTCGAGCACGCGCTGGCCTCTGCACCGGAGCGCTTCGTCGTGACTCCGCGGAACCCGGCGCGACGCCTCGAGATCGGCGGCGACCGGATCGCGTTCGGCCTGGTCGCGGGGCCGCCGACCGTGCACGATCGGATTCGCGGTCGCCGCACGGGGAACCTCGACGACTACGTCACCCTCGTCAAGCTCGCGCAGTGCTTCGACGTCATCCATTTCGTCGGCAATCAGCCGACGTCACCTCAGGAGCTGCCGGTCAGCACGCGTCATCTCGATACGTACCGTGCCAACCTCACGTACACGGACAAGACGTTCCATTGCCTCGCGATCGGGCGGGAGCGGACGCTTGACGGGATCGAGATGATGGCGATCTCCCGCGGCCTGACGCTGGAGCACGTCGCCGACGACCCGTGCATTCTCACGATCATCTCCGTCAACTCGCCACGCCGCTTCGACGAGGCGATGACCGACGGCCTGATGACGATGGCCGAGCACGGTCAGCCGGCTGTGATCACCCCTTTCACCTTGATGGGTGCGATGACGCCGGTCACCCTCGCCGCGGCTCTCGTCCAGCAGAACGCGGAGGCGCTCGCCGGGATCACGCTCACGCAACTCGTTCGTCCGGGTGCGCCCGTCGTCTACGGCGCGTTCACGTCCAACGTCGACCTCCGCAGCGGAGCCCCTGCGTTCGGCACACCGGAGAACGCCCGGGCGACGATGGCTGCCGGCCAACTTGCCCGGCTCTACCGCATTCCCTACCGAGCCAGCAACGCCAGTGCGAGCAACGCCGTCGACGCCCAGGCTGCATACGAGTCGCAGATGTCCATCTGGTCGGCTGTTCTCGGTGGCGCCCACCTCCTCTACCACGGGGCCGGCTGGATGGAGGGCGGGCTCACCGCCTCGTTCGAGAAGATCGTGCTCGACGTCGAGATGCTCCAGATGATCGCCGTGACGATGGCCCCTGCGGACGTGACTGAGGCGGAGATCGACGAAGGGGTTGCTGCGATCGCAGAGGTGGCGACCGGCGGCCACTTCTTCGGCTCTCCTCACACGCTCGCCCGCTACGAGACGGCCTTCTACGAGCCGCTGCTCTCGAACTGGCAGAACTTCGAGAGTTGGGAGGAGGCCGGCTCCCTCACGGCGGATCAACGCGCGACCCTCGTTTGGCAGGAAGCGCTGGAGCGATACGAGCAACCGCTACTCGATCCGGAGATCGCGCAGAGCCTCGACGCGTACGTCGCGCGGCGCAGGCTCGAGCTCCGAGACCTCGACCACTAGGGGCTGCACGGTGCGCATCCTCTTCGTCACCACCGAGCACGCGGGCGGCACCACGCCATCCCGCCGCGAGCTCTATGAGGCAGCCCGCGCGCGAATCGCGTCGCTGACCGATGTAACGGTCGAGTCGGCACCGTACTGGGCGATCGAGTCACCGTCCGCCGATGCCCTGGTGCTCTCGGGCTCTGCGGATCCGTGGGCGATGCACCGCCCGGTCGCGCTCGAGCGGTTCTACGAGGTGCTCCGCCGGTACCCGGGGCCGGTGCTCGGGATCTGCGCCGGCATGCAGATGCTCATACGGGCGCGAGGCGGAATCGTTGGTCCCGCGAGACAGGCGACTCACGGATTCGCGACCGTCGATGTGCTCGACGACTCCGATCTGTTGGCCGGGACGGCACCGTCCTTCGAGGTCTTCCAGAGCCACGAAGACGAGGTGACCCTGGTGCCGCACGGATTTCGTGTCCTCGCAACGAGTGAGACGTGCGGCGTCGAGGCGATCGCCGCCGAAGATTGCCCCTGGTGGGGCACGCAGTTCCATCCCGAAGCCTTTGACTTGGAACACCCGGTCGGGCGCACGATAGTCGAGCGATTCCTCCACCTCGCGGGCGCCAACACCACGACGCCGGGAAGAGTCAGACCGTGACCCCGGAACCACCGCGCTTGCCGTGAGCGTTCTTCCCGGTGGATCCAGGCTAAGGGGTGGCCGGCGGATACTGCTCGAGCCACCAGCGCGCGATGTCGATGCGACGCATGAACGCCACGCCCGGGGTGCGCTGCGCGTGCTCGAGGAACGCCCGCACAGCGCCGGCGCGCGCCGCCTGGCCGCTCCAGCGCGCATGCACGGCCACGGTCATCATGGTCGTCCTCCTCTCGCGGACGAGCTCGTCGAGACCCATCACGAGTGTGTCGAGGAAGTCTCGCGGGCTCGCGAAGCCGGGGTTCATCAGGAACCGGCTGTCGTTGTAGGTCTTCGAGTACGGGACGACGAGGAACGGCTGCCCCTTGCACGAGGTGTAGTACGGAATGTCGTCGGCGCACCCGTCCGAGTCGTAGATGAACCCTCCTTCCTCGACGAGCAGCTCGCGTGTGGACTCGCTTGGCCAGGAGGGGCAGTTCCACCCGAGCGGTCGCTCACCGAGCGCACGCTCGTACGTCTCGACTGCGCGTCGGAGGTGCTCGCGCTCCTCGTCGCGCGGCATATCCCACAGCGGGATCCAGCGCCAGCCGTGACCGAGCAGGTCGTGATCGCGCTCACGCATCCACGCGGGCACGGCGGGGTTCAGCTCGAGCGCCACGGCGGCGGCCGACACGGTCACCGGGACCGCTGCTTCGTCGAAGATGCGCGCGAGTCGCCAGACCCCGGCGCGGCTGCCGTACTCGTAATGCGCTTCGGTGCCCGGATCGCGCCGTGGTGGCTGCACGCCCGCGTCGGCGTACTCGCCCCAGCCTTCGTTGCGGTCGTCACCCCAGAGGACGGACGCCTCCGACCCTTCCTCATAGACCAGCACGAGATTCACCACCACGCTCGCGCCGTTCGGCCACGAGAACG
>JANOUB010000131.1:0-4914 GCA_031416615.1 Thermoleophilia bacterium | reverse complement strand
GCCGACCGCGAGCGACGCCTTCCGCAGCTCCTCGTCAGGAGGCCTGCGTTGGAGACCGGAGCTCGTCGAGCAGGGCGACGACATCCTCGTCCTCGACCTGCGTGAAGACGTCGTACCAGTCCGTGACCCGATGTTCGAGCTCGGAGCGATACCGCCGTTCGGCGGCCCGGCCGGGGAAACGGTCATCGTCGATCGGCACGTCGCGGCACTGGAGCGAACCTTCATCGAGGCGGGTGAGCGCAAGCTCTCGCTCCAGATGCGCTCGGACGACCTCGTCTCCGTCACCGATGCCACCGTGGCGGATCTCATCGAGTAGTGATCGGTCCCGCCGCTGCCTCAGCAGCAGACGCCGAGCCGGTGTGCGCTTTCGTCCCCTCCACCGAGAAGCCCTTGGCTTTCGCCATGTGCCTCTCGGTACTTCCCCGAAAACGCATACGCGGATCGCCCGATGCGGCGCGGCATCATGAACGGCGATCGTGGAGGCGAACGGGAGTCCTTCCTTGTCCAACACAACCCATTTCGATGAGCGTGTCCTCAAGTTCTCGACGTATGCGACCTGGTGGATCCGGCAGGCCATCCAGCGCGGGATCGCGAACCAGTCGCGCACGATCCGCCTTCCCGTGGAGATCGCCGAGCGAGAGCGGCAGATCGGGCAAGTTCAGGCGGACTACGCCGCGCGACGCGGCCGCCCGCCGACCGACGCCGAGATCGCCGAGGAACTTGGGTTGCGCCTCGCGGAGATCGAGCGAGTACGACACGCAGCCCGCTCCGTGGCCAGCCTCGACCAGCCGATCGGCGAGAAAGACGGAACGGCGCTCGGCGACGTCGTCGCCGACACGGCGGCGGAGGAACCGACGGAGGAGATCCACGTCAGTCTTCGCCGCGAGGCCCTCCACCGTGCCCTCACGACCCTTCCGGATGAGGAGCGCCGCGTGATCGAGCTCCGCTTCGGGATCGACGGGGACGCAACGCCCTTGTCCCTCACCGAGGTCGGCCGGCGCCTCGGCCTCAGCGCCAGTCGCGTCCGCAAGCTGGAGACGGAAGCCCTGGAGCGCCTCGCGCTCGAACGCGAGATCGCAGCACTCGTGGAGAAGGCAGCATGATCCGCGATCCGCGTGTCGGCGCCACGGTGAGCCGACTCCATGCCAGCATCCCGGTCGGCCCGGGGCTGTCCGGCGATCTGGCCGTACCTGGTGGGGCAACGGGCGTCACTCTCTTCGCGCACGGGAGCGGCTCGAGCCGATTCAGCCCTCGGAACCGCTTCGTTGCTGACGAGCTCAACCGCAGAGGGATCGCGACTCTGCTCTTCGATCTCCTCACTCGAGACGAGGAGGCGTACCGCGAGAACGTCTTCGATGTGGAGCTCCTTGGCGACCGCCTCGAGCACACAACACGCTGGCTGCTCGAGCAGCCGCTGGCGAGTGGGCTCGTTCCCTGCTACTTCGGCGCCAGCACAGGAGCGGCAGCGGCTCTCGCCGCCGCTGCCCAACTCGGTTCGGTCGTGCGCGCCGTCGTGTCGCGCGGGGGCCGCCCGGATCTCGCAGGCACACAGCTGCCGCGGGTCGACTCCCCCACGCTCCTGATCGTCGGGGGCGACGACGGCGCCGTGCTCGAGCTCAACCGCCGGGCGCTCGCCGAGCTCACATGCGAGCGAAAGCTCGCGATCATTCGCGGCGCGAGCCACCTGTTCGAGGAACCGGGGACGCTCGAGCGCGTAGCCGAGCTCGCCGGCGACTGGCTCGCCAGCCATCTCGCGGAGCGCCCCATGCAGGCAACCAGGCGCAGCGAGGTCGAGTTCATAGACCCGGTCTACACGCGATGAACTTTGGCCGGGCACTCGGCGAGGATTGCCGGCCGTGACCGCAGGGCGCCCACACCGGCTCACCCGACGAACGACGACGGGCCTCATGCTCTTCGCCGGCAGGTCGAACCCCGCGCTCGCGTCAGCGATCGCAGGTCGCCTCGGCATCGAGCTTGGCGATGTCCAGCTCGAGACATTCGGCAACGGCGAGGTGTACTGCCGCTACGGCGAGTCGATCCGCGGCGCGGACGTCTTCATCGTCCAGTCCGGCTCTCCACCGGTCAACGACAATGTCGTCGAGCTGCTCGTGATGATCAACGCAGCGCGGCTCGCCTCGGCGCACCGGATCACCGCCGTGATGCCGCTCTTCCCGTACGCGCGGCAGGACAAGAAGTCAGCCGCGCGCGAACCGATCAGCGCGCGACTGCTCGCGGACGTGCTGCAGGCGGCGGGAGCGGACCGCGTGCTGACGATGGATCTCCACGCGGGGCAGATCGTCGGGTTCTTCGGAGTCCCCGTCGACCACATGACTGCGCTCCCACTCTTCGCACACCACTACCGGCGGCAACGGATGCGCGGCGAAGCTGTGGTCGTGGTGTCGCCGGACCTCGGCCGGGTGAAGGCGGCACGCCGCTTCGCGCGCATGCTCGACGCGGGCTTCGCGATCGTGACGAAGGTGCGACCGAAGCACGAGCAGGCGGTGGCGGTTGAGGTGATCGGCGATGTTCGCGGCAAGCATGCCGTGATCGGCGATGACATGATTGTCTCGGGCGGAACGCTTGCCACTGCAGCCGCCGCGCTCATTCAAGCGGGAGCGCGGGATGTTCGTGCGTTTGCGACCCACGCTCTCTTCACGTCGGGCGCCCTCGAGACGCTTGGAGAGTCAGCTCTTGACGAGGTCGCGGTAACCGACACGGTTGCGTTGTCCGGTCTGGCGGTGCCGACGGGCGTCTGCGTCGTCAGCGTCGCCGACCTCCTGGCGGACACCATCCGCGCTGTGTTCCAGAACACCTCTGTCTCCTCCATCTTCGCCGGCGAGAACGAACTGTTCTAGCCAGTGTGTGCGGACTCTACTGCCAGAGCCTCGACGTCTACGAGGTCGGCGCGGGAGTCTGGAGTTCGTCGAGCAGGGCGACGACGTCCTCGTTCTCGACCTGCGTGAAGACGTCGTACCAGAACCCGACGGCCCCGAAGCCCTCCTCCGCGTGCGGGCACACGACCTCGTCCGCCTCCCGGCGGAGCAAGCGGACGCTCTGGGCGGCACCGACCGGGACGGCAACCATGACTCGTGTGGCGCCGTGACTGCGCGCCCAGCGAACGGCGGCCACCATCGTCGCGCCGGTCGCCAGCCCATCATCGACCAGCAGGGCCGTCTTGCCATGGAGGTCAAGGGACCGGTGGTGCTCGTGGAGGATCTGATCGAGTACATCGGCCTTTGCAATCGCCTGCTCGATCGCGCGACGCAACTCGGACTCACCGAGGCCGTCGTGTGAGCGGACGTAGACGCCGTCTCGCCCCGGGGTGACCGCTCCGATGCCGTACTCCGGTTGCCACGGATATCCGATCTTGCGTACCGCGAGCGCGTCGAGCGGCAGCGAGAGGCGACGCGCGACCTCGGCGGCGACCGGGACTCCGCCGCGGGCGAGACCCACGACAACGGCATCTCCGAGATGCCTGCGCTCGAGTGCCGCCGCGAGCTGCCGACCGGCGTCGAAGCGATCGTGGAAAAGGGCGCTCATGTCCTCCGATGTTGACCGTCTGGCCCGACCCGTACATCGTGCCAACCACTGATCCTCTCGGCGAAACTACGGATCGCGTCTCCCTCTCCCATCCTCCCAGACGGTAGTTATCCGCTACCCCGATCCGTGATCGCGACGATGCCAGGAGGGGCGGCGCAGGCGAGTGTAGGGGCACTACGACACGACGGGGAGGAATCCGATGATCCGAAGCCTGCTTCTCCTCCATGCACAGCTAGGCCGCGGAAGCGAGCTCCTGCGGATCCTCGAACGATTCGGCGTGCTTGCGGTCGCAAGCGAGCAACCCGGCTTCCTCGGCGTCGAGGTCGCGGCCTCCGTCGACGACGAAGACGATGTCATGATCGTCGGATCCTGGGCGAGCCTGGAGCACTACGAGAGATGGCGTGCGGGTCCCGTTCCGGACCGCCTGCTGCAGCAGATCGAGGGTCTTCTGACGACCGGGCCGGTGATCCGCGTCTATCGCATCGTGGAGGCGGTGAGCTGAGCCGGCGGACCGACTACCCGCGGCTCCCCGTGATGGAGGCCGAGCCCCTCTCTATTCCGCCGCGCCTGCCGCATGCTCGAGCAGCATCCGCTCCACGTCGGGACCGACGGTTCGCGCCAACTCGGGGTGGGTCATCCAGCCGAGCAGCCGGTCGCTCCGTTCGACGTCGACATCTGCGTGCTGAAGCTCCTCGGCGGCCGGCCGGCTGAGGCGCGGGTCGCCGAGCACGATCACGAGCGGCCACCCTCGCTTGCGCGCAACGGCAGCGGAGCGAACGGCTGCGTCACGGACGAAGGCGACACGATGCTCCTCGAGCCGGTGCTCGTAGAGGTCGCGCTGCCGGCTCGAGCGGAACGCGGACGCCCCCTCACCCCGACCCTTCGGATGAGAACTACGCGCCGTGCAGGAAGCGCAGGGCTACGGATCGCGTCTCCATCACCCCTCACCTGACCGATCGGCCCCATTGCTACGATCACATCCGCCGGGACTGACCTTCCGCGAGCCCTCGAGCAGCCATGGCCAACGATTCCGACGCGCTCTTCCCCTCCGGCCCGACGACGCGGCGCGGCCTCCTCTCCGCCTTCAGCCGCAGGGCTTCGGAGGCGCTGCCCGCGCGAGACAGCCTCACCCCTCGCGACACCGGCGACCCCTTCGAGGAGGAGCCGCCCGACTGGATCGAGCCGTTCCTTTCCGGCGACGAGCTGATCGCAGAGATCCACGCATCCACCGACGAGACCGGGATGCACATCTGGTGGCTCGGGCAGAGCGGCTTCCTCGTGCAGATCGCGGGCGAGAACCTCCTGCTCGACCCGTACCTCTCCGACTCGCTCACCACCAAGTACGCCGACACCGACACACCGCACGAGCGCATC
>JANOUB010000130.1:0-5578 GCA_031416615.1 Thermoleophilia bacterium | reverse complement strand
CCGCGGCGATACGCGACGAGCCCGACGACGCCCGCGAGCAGGCACCCGGCGATGACGGCATACGCGAGATAGCGGTGTGCCTCGACCACGCCGCGAGCCTACCGTGGCCGACTCGTTCCGCGGCCGCTTATCGGGACTCTTCCACCCCGTGTTCGAGCTGGCGGTCGTATTCGGTCTGGTCGTTACGTTCAAGCAGAAGTTCGATCTGCCGTTCGCGCTGCTCGCCGACCCCGCTCACTCGATCGCCGAGGCGTACGGAGTCTGGGTCGAGAAGTCGATGTACGGGAAGAAATACATGGGCGTCGCGCGCTCGACGTTCGTGATCGACGCCGACGGCACGGTGGTAAAGGTGATGCGGAAGGTCAAGCCCGAGACGCACGCCGACGACGTGTTGGCCGCGCTCGGCTCGTAGGGGCGATGCGCAGCGTCGTCTCTACGACGCGGAGCGTCGACCGCGATCGCCGCGGCAATCACGGTCGAGGCTCTGCCTCGCCACGGGCTCGGCGGCGCCTAGCCCCTACGGTGGTGTCCTCTCATCCGCATGTGTGAAAGGGGCCACCTGGCGGTGAGACTCTTCGATACGTCACAGCACGTCCGGGCGAGGCTCTGCCGCGCCCGGACTCGGCGACGCCTAGCTGTTACACGGATGTCATCTATCCCGCATGTGTGAAAGGGGCCCAGCGGGCCCCTTTCACACATGCGGATGAGAGGACTTGAACCTCCACGTCCTTACGGACACACGGATCTGAACCGTGCGCGTCTACCAATTCCGCCACATCCGCGCGCCGATGATTCTAGCCGCCGCTGCGGGTTCGGGCATGCTGCACGGCAACCGCCGGAACCGATCGGCGTCACACTCACCATGATCCGCGTTTCCGGACTCCTCTGCGCCCTCGCGCTCTTGTTCCTCACTGCCGCCGGCGGGACGGCCGACGGCATCCCGACGGCCCGCGGCACGGGAGAGGTCGTCGTCACCCTCGCATCGCCTCCTCTCGCCGGTCGGACGGGGGCCGCCGGACGTGCCGCGCGTACGAATGTCGATCGCGAGCAGGCACAGTTCGCAGCCGCGCTCCGCAACACCATCCCGGGCGCCCAGATTCGGTGGCGCTACCGGATCGTGCTCAACGGCGCAGCGGTCGTCGTACCACGCGCGGCGATACCCCTCCTTCGCGCCCTCCCGGGTGTGAAGTCGGTCGACACCGGCGCGGCCTATCGTCTCGTCTCGACGACCGCCACAGCAGCTGGAGCAGAGGCCGGCCGGTGGCAGACGGGCCTCCCGAATCAGGGCGCCGGCATGAAGATCGGGATCATCGACGACGGCATCGACCAACGCCATCCGTACTTCTCGCCCGTCGGCTACACGATGCCTCCCGGCTTCCCGAAAGGTCAGGCTGCCTACACGACCGCGAAGGTGATCGTGGCGCGCTCCTTCGTGCCGGCAGGCACGACGTGGCGGCATGCCTCTAAGCCCTTCGACCCTGTCGAGTCCGGTCACGCGACCCACGTCGCCGGGATCGCCGCCGGCAACGCCGGGACAACGGCAAGCGGCGGTGCCAGCGTCTCCGGCGTCGCCCCGCGCGCGTACATCGGAAACTACAAGGCGCTCACCGTCCCGACAGCGTCGGGCGTCGGACTCGACGGGAACGCCGCCGAGATCGTCGCCGCGATCGAAGCGGCCGTTGCCGACGGGATGGACGTGATCAACCTCTCGATCGGCGAGCCCGAGGTCGAACCTTCGCGTGATCTCGTGGCGCTTGCACTCGATGCCGCCGCCCAGGCAGGTGTCGTCCCCGTCGTCGCGGCCGGAAACGACTTCGACGAGTTCGGTCGGGGCTCGCTGTCCTCACCCGGCACATCGGAGCGGGCGATCACCGTCGCCGCCGTCACGAACCCGGACGCCACGGGCAGCAGCAGCCTCGCAAGCTTCAGCGCTGCGGGCCCGACGCCGCTCTCGCTTCGGCTGAAGCCCGACCTCAGCGCGCCCGGCGTCTCCATCCTCTCCTCCGTCCCCGGCAGCCGTTGGGAGTTCATGTCGGGCACGTCCATGGCAGCCCCGCACATCGCGGGCGCCGCGGCGCTGCTGCTCGAGCGGCACCCGACCTGGTCCGTCGCTGACCTCAGGGCCGCCTTGATCGGATCGGGCAGCTCTGTGCAGGTCGACGGTCAGATCGCCGCTCCCACCCGCGGCGGCGGCGGGCTCGCGGATCCCGCACGGGCAGACGTCCCACTCGTTCTCGCGTCGCCGGCGTCGGTCTCGTTCGGACTCGTACGCCCCGGCATTGCGACGGCGATCCGCGTCGCCCTGACAGACGGGGGTGGTGGCGCTGGTGTCTGGGACGTTGCGGTCGAACCGATCGCAGCAGCGGCCGGCGCCAGCCTCGTGCTCGCACCGACCGTCACTGTCCCGGGGGTGCTCGAGCTCGCACCCACCGTCACTGCCGACGCTGCCGAGGGTGATCTGACCGGCTTCGTGCGGCTGAAGCGCGGCGCCGACGTGCGCCGGATCCCGTTCTGGCTCCGCGTCGTCCGCCCGGGGCTCGCAACGGCAACAGCCGTAGAGCTCCGCACGCCCGGCCTGTATGTCGGCGATACCCGCGGCAAGCCGTCTCTGGCTTCTCGGTACCGGTACCCGGACGTGCCTCCCGGCGGCGGCGTGTCTGCCGTGCTCCAGGGGCCCGAGCAGCTTTTCCGGGTCACCCTGACAAACCCGGCTGCGAACTTCGGGGTCGTCATCGTCCGCCGTAGCAAGGGAGCTCGCGTCGAGCCACGGGTCGTCTCTGCGGGAGACGAGAACCGTCTCACCGGCTACGCCGCCCTGCCGATCAACCTCAATCCGTACCTCGCGGAGTTCGGCGACCCTGTCCTCGCAGCGGGGGCCGTGCGCCCCATCGCCGGCAGCTACGACGTCGTCTTTGACAGCCCCACACCCGGAGGGGCCGGCAGCTACGCCTTCCGCTTCTGGATCGACGACACGCGACCGCCGACCGCGAGGCTCACGCAGGCGCGCGTTCGGCGCGGCACACCCCTTCTCGTCAGGGTCTCCGACCCAGGCTCCGGCATCGATCCGACAACCGTGAAGGTGCGGCTCAACGGCAGCGAGCGCTCCGGGACGCTGAGGTCAGGGACGCTCAGGATCCGGACCACAGGGCTGCGGCGCGGCAGCCATCGACTCCGCCTCCAGGTGTCCGACTACCAGGAGTCGCGCAACACGGAGAACGTGCCGCCGATCCTGCCGAACACGCGCGTGTTGACGGCTACGGTCGTGATCCGGTAGCCGCGACCCCTGCGGTGACAGGCTTCAGCCTGTCTCCCGGGTTTTGCGCGACGGACGGAAGAAACCCGGGAGACCGGCTGAAGCCGGTCACCGGGCGCGCGCACCGGCCGGGCGTCAACGCGGCGTTTCGCGCTCCTCGATCGTTGGCAGCGCCTCGAGGTCGGCCTGGACGCTGCGCACGAACTCGTCGTCATCCGTTGAGACGACGCGCAGCTTGCCCTTGCGCTTCTCACGCTGGCGCAGGCGCCGCGCGTCCGCGCCGGCGAGACGCTCGAACCTTGGCCACTCCGCGGCGACGACGACTCCGACGCCGATCGCGAGCAGCACGATCCACGGCCAACTCACTACGCAAGTGTACCCCGCCGGGCTACCATCATCCGAATGCGTCGTCCCACCCGCCTTCTCGTCGTCGCAGTGGCTGCGGCAGCCTTCGCGCCGGCAGCCCAGGCGGAGGTGAAGACGGTCACGTATACCGTCGGCCCGATCTCGGTTCCCGCCTACGGCGTCGCGACCCAGCCCGCGTTCGCGCCCTCGCCCAACGAGGATGGGTTCGTGGTCGGGATGAAGGCCGAAATCGTCGATGCGAGCGGAGCGATCCAGGGTCGCGACAAGGTCATGCTGCACCACATCGTGTTTGGCAAAGTCGGGACGCCCGACGCGACCTGCGGTGGGTCTGCCGAGCGGTTCTACGCCGAGGGTGAGGAGCGGCTTGCGTTCCAGTTGCCGGAAGGCTACGGCTATCCGAACAAAGGCACCGATCGCTGGTACCTCCTCTACATGCTGATGAACCACAAGCCGAAGGCGCTCGACGGCTATGTTCGCTACACGGTTCGATACGCGACCGGGGTGCAGTTGACTCCCGTCAAGCCGATCTGGCTCGATGTCCGCAACTGCAAAGGCCTCGACCCATCGTACGACGTGCCGGGAACCGGCAAGCGCTTCTCGGCTGCGGTCGAGACGACATCGTGGGTCGCACCCTCGAGCGGGCGCCTCGTCGCCGGTGGCGGCCACCTACATGGCGGCGGCATCCGACTCGACCTCATGAATGCCACCTGCGGGACGAAACTGTTCACCTCGGAGCCCACCTGGGGCGGCCCGGTGCCGAAACCGATCCTGCACGAGCCTGGCCCGACCCACATGTCGCAATTCCTCTCGAGCGAGGGCATCCCGGTTGCAGCGGGCCAGCGGCTCGAGCTCCGCTCGGTCTACGACAACGGCGCGCCGCACACCCGGGCGATGGGCATCTTCATCACCTACCTCGCGCCCGGAGCGGTCACCGGCTGCTCGGCCACGCCGCCGCTGACCGTCGATCGTGGCAATCCGACCTACCCACCCGTGTTCACGTTCCCGCTGCCGAAGCAGCCCTCAGGGCCCCTGATCCGCGACGTCCGCTCGAGCTGGGTCGCCGACAACCGCTACCAGTACCAGCGGATCTCGATCCCCAGGGGAACGACGTTCACCTGGAACTTCATCGGCTCCCGCCAGCACGACGTCACGCTCGTTCGCGGCCCGGTCGGGTTCTCGGCGCCCTGGACTCTCGCGGGCACGTATTCGCGCACGTTCACCAAGCGCGGCACCTACGAAATCTTCTGCTCGCTCCACCCGTCCCAGATGACGCAAAGGATCATCGTTCGTTAGGCGAAGCCTCCCAATCAAGCTGCTTCCCCTCCGCGGAGCGGCCTCAACCTCGCCACAAGCGTCATCCGGGGGAAGCAGCCCAGATCTCCATCGCGAGATCGGCAAGCGGCAGGCCGCCGGACGGCGTCACGAGCCAGGTGTCCTGCATGTAGAGGCAGTCCTCCCCGTTCGCGGCGATTGCATGCGGGTGCATCGACAGCACCATGTTCTCCTTCAGCTCGACGTCGGAACCCTCCCCCACCTTCGGGAACTCGATCATCGTCATCCCGATCGAGTGCCCCGTGACGTGGCCGAGGTGGTAGCCGCGATCGCTGAAGCCCTTCGACACGGCCATGTGCACGTCGTGGCACGTTGCGCCCGCATGCATCGCCGTCTTGGCGGCGTCGTAGTACTCCTGGTACCCCTCCATCATGCGCTTCGTCTCGTCGGACGGAGTCGCGTCGGCGGCGCAGACGGCGCGCGAGACCTCGACCCAGTGCATTCCGGGGCCTGCGACCTCGAGAGAAGGAAGCACGAACCCGCCGAGGATCTCCTCCTTCCTGGCGATCTTGAACTCCGGCCGCGCGAACGAATCGGTTCCGGTCAGCACCATGTTCATCGTCAACCGCCCGCAGCCCTCGGCGATGAACCACTCCTCCGCTGCCGCCATCACCTCGGCCGCGGACT
>JANOUB010000129.1:0-2122 GCA_031416615.1 Thermoleophilia bacterium | reverse complement strand
GGTGCACATTCGCGGCCGTACGATTTTCCGGACCGCGACGACGAGAACTTCCTCAGGCATTCGATCTCGCGCTGGAGCGGCGACCGGCCGGAGCTTTCGTACCGCGAGGTCCGAATGACCCAATGGGAGCCGACAGAGAGGACGTATTGATGCAGGTTGGCCTGAAGATCTGGCGGTACGACTCAAAGACCGGCGACCGCGCCCTCAGGGAGTACGAGGTCGACGCGCCCGAGGAGGCGACGCTGCTCGACTGCCTGGACATCGTCAAGGACAAGCACGACGGCTCGCTCGCGTATCGCAAGAGCTGCCGGATGATGATCTGCGGCTCGTGCGGCATGCGCATGGACGGCGGCGCTGTGCTCGCCTGCAAGGTGCGCATGTACGACATCGCGCAGGAGGGCCGCGTGCCCGTGATCTCGGCGATGGGCAACCTGCCGATCGTCAAGGATCTCGTCGTCGACATGGATCCGTTCTGGCAGAAGATGCGCGCCGTCGACCCGTACCTGCAGCCACGCTACGACCAGGCGCAGGAACGCGAGAACGTTGTTCCGCGAGCCAAGATGGCCGTGATCCACAAAGAGTCGCTCTGCATCAACTGTGGTTGTTGCGTCTCCGAGTGCAACTCGATGGAAGCCGACCCCGACTTTCTCGGGCCGGCCGCGCTTGCCAAGGGAATGCGGTTCGTCGGCGACCCCCGCGACGGCGCCACGATCGAGCGGCTCGAGAAGTACTCCGAGCCGCATGGCCTCTGGGACTGCACGCGCTGCTATTTCTGCAACGAGCGCTGCCCGAAGGGTGTCGATCCGCGCGACGCGATCGCGAAGCTCGGTGCCGAGGCGATGAAGAACGGGATCGATCGCGACATGGGGGCGAAGCACGCGAAATGGTTCGTCACCTCGGCGAAGACGACCGGCTGGCTGCGCGAGACCGAGCTCGTGCCGAAGACGCAGGGGATCGTCTCGTCGATCAAGGAGATGAAGTTCGCGATGGGCCTCGCCGTCAAGGGCAAGGTGCCGCCGCCGTTCCCGCCACACGTGGCAGCCGACGTGCACGAGTCGCGAGCTCTCTTTGACCTCGTCAAGACGCAGGGCCGCGACGGCGCCGCCGGAATCGTCCAGGGCGAGAAGGCGCTCAGCCGGATCGAATCGCACCACACGGCCTCGGAGGGACGAGATCCGTACACCGAGGCCGATTCCGCGCCGCGCCCGTTCCTGCCGAGCGAGCGCGAAGAGACCGAGGGGGTTACACCGTGAAGAAGCTCGCCTACTACAAGGGCTGTCTCGCCTCGCTGTCGGCGAAGGAGCTCGACATCTCGACGCGCGCGTTGGCGCCGAAGCTCGGCTATGAGCTGATCGAGCTCGAGTCGGTCACCTGCTGTGGTGCCGGCGATATCCACGAGGCCGAGCCCGACTACTACCTGCACCTGAACGCCCGCATCCTCTCGTACGCCGAGGCGACCGGGTGCGACACGCTGATGACGGTGTGCAACGTCTGCACCCTCAACCTGCGTCAGGCGAACTACCAGCTGCAGATCGACGAGGATCTCCGCCAGCGGGTGAACGACAACCTCGAGCAGGTCGGCGTGCCACCGTATTCGGGGTCGGTCGAGGTGAAGCACTTCCTCTGGCTCGTCGCCGGCGAGTCGTTCGCCAAGTTGCAGACGGTTGCGCACAAGGGTCTCAAGGGCCTCAAGATCGCGCCGTTCTACGGCTGCCAGATCCTGCGGCCGTCGAAGCTGATGGGCTTCGAGGATCCCGACAAGCCGAGCTCGCTCGAGCGGATCATCGAGGCGTGCGGCGGCGAGGCGATCGACTACCCCGCCAAGATCAAGTGCTGCGGCTTCCCGATCATCCAGGCGCGCGAGGAAACCGCTCTGGCCGAGCTGATCCAGCCGATCGAGCAGGCGATGGAGGCGGGTGCCGACGCGATGGTGACGCCGTGCCCGCTCTGCCACCTGTCGCTCGATGCGTGGCAGTCAAAGCTGAAGAAGCAGACGGGCAAGGACTTCGCGATGCCGATCCTGCACCTCTCCCAGCTCATCGGCGTCGCCGCGGGGCTGACCGACTCCGAGCTGAAGTTCCGGCGCCACGTCGTGTCGGTCGATCCGGTGATCGAGAAGCTG
>JANOUB010000128.1:0-5002 GCA_031416615.1 Thermoleophilia bacterium | reverse complement strand
GCGGTGGCGGTGACGCTGGCGGTCGGCACCGCGCTGGCGGGCACGGCGCGGAGTGCTGACGATCCGGCGACGGTGCTCGCGGCCGCGTCGCTCGCCCAGGTGGTTCCGAAGATCGACCCGGACGCGCGCGTGTCGTTCGGTGGCTCGAACCAGCTCGCGCAGCAGGCGCGTCAGGGCTTTCCATTCGACGTCTTCCTCTCGGCGAGCCCGACGTACACGCAGGCCCTCTTCACGGAGGGCCTCGTCCGGAAGCCCGTCGCATTCGCCACGAACAGCCTCGTCCTGATCGTTCCGAAGGGCAACCCCGCGCGGATCGCGACGATCGGCGATCTTGCCCGAAGGCCGAAGCTGCGGCTCGTCGTCGCCGGTCCGAGGGTGCCCATCGGCCTCTACACGCGCGAGGTGCTGAAGCGGCTCGGCCTGCTGAGGGTCCTGCGCAAGACGGTGAGCCTCGAGCCCGACGTGAAGGGCATCGTCGCCAAGGTCGCGCTCGGCGAGGCCGACGCAGGATTCGTCTATGTCACCGATGTGCAGTCCGTTGCAGGCAAGGTGCGCGTGATCTCGTTCCCGAAGCGCGCCCAGCCGACCGTTGTCTACGAGGCCGCGATCGCCGCGAAGCCGCGCAACCTTGTATCGGCGCAAGCCTTCCTGATCGGGCTCCTCGGAAGCGGCGGTCGCAAGGCGTTGCGCGCGGCGGGATTCGGGCTGCCGGAATGAGGCGCGTGTTCCCCCTCGTGCTCTTTGTAGCGACGATTGTGACGCTGGCGTTTCTCGTCGTTCCGATCGTGGCGATCTTCCTTCGCGTCCCGCCCGGCGACCTTGTCGACGCACTCGGCTCGGAGGTAGCGCGCGACGCGCTGATCGTCACGCTCGAGACGACCGTCGTTGCGCAGGTGCTGATTCTCGCCTTCGGCACGCCAACGGCGTATCTGCTCGCGAACCGCCGCTTTCCCGGCCACAGCCTTGCGGTCACGCTCATCGAGCTTCCTCTCGTGCTGCCCCCCGCAGTGGCGGGTATCGGCCTGCTCGCGACCTTCGGCCGGCTGGGATTGCTCGGCAGTTCCTTCTCGGCGCTCGGGATCGAGATCGCGTTCACGAAAGTCGCGGTCGTTCTCGCCGTCATGTTCGTGGCAGGGCCCTTCTACATCCGCACCGCGGTAGCGGCGTTCGCGGACGTCGATCCGACGCTGACCGACGCTGCGCGCACGCTCGGTGCCGGCCCGGCCCGCACGTTCGGGCGCGTCGCGTTGCCGCTCGCGCTCGGCGGCCTCGGCGCCGGCGCTGCGCTCTCGTTCGCACGGGGCATCGGTGAGTTCGGTGCCACGATCATGTTTGCCGGCTCGCTCCAGGGAGTCACCCAGACGCTGTCCCTCGCCGTCTACGAGCAGTTCGACGTCAACTTCGACACGGCGCTCGCCATCGGCGCCGAGCTTGTCGTCGCCAGTGCAGCCGTCCTTCTCGCCGTCAAGCTGGTTCCCTCATGGCGTCGCTCGACGTCGACCTTTCCC
This sequence comes from Thermoleophilia bacterium, assembly GCA_031416615.1. Classification (GTDB taxonomy): domain Bacteria; phylum Actinomycetota; class Thermoleophilia; order Gaiellales; family Gaiellaceae; genus Gaiella. The sequence continues at coordinate 3,494 of JANOUB010000128.1, read as the reverse complement.
ACGGTCTCCGCGACGTCCGCCTCGAGCTGACGCTCGAGGTCGGGTCGGAGACGGTTGCCCTCGTCGGCCCGACCGGCGCGGGCAAGTCGAGCGTCCTGCGGGCCGTCGCCGGCCTGCTCCGGCCCGAGCGCGGGCGCATAGCGGTCGACGGGGTGGCCTGGCTCGATACGGCCTCCGACATCGATGTGCCGCCGGAGCGCCGCTCAGTCGGGCTTGTGTTCCAGGAGTACGCGCTCTTCCCGCACCTCTCGGTGCGGGCGAACGTGACGTTCGGAGCGAGCACCGCTGGGCTCGCCGACGAGGTCATGGGCCGGCTGCGGATCGCGCAGCTCGCGGAGGAGCGCCCGGGCAGGCTCTCCGGTGGCGAGCGCCAGCGCGTCGCCCTGGCGCGTGCGATCGCCCGGGAGCCTCGCGTGCTGCTGCTCGACGAACCGCTGTCCGCGCTCGATACCCACACGCGTGACACGGTGCGCGGCGAGCTGCGCGATCTTCTTGCCGAGTTGCGTCTGCCGACGATTCTCGTCACGCACGACTTCGAGGACGCGGCGGCCTTGGCAGACAGGGTCGGCGTGATCGTCGCCGGACGGTTGCTCCAGGTCGGTACGGCCTCAGAGCTCGTCGCAGAGCCGGCCGACCCGTTCGTTGCCCGTTTCACCGGCGCGACGTTGCTGCACGGCGTGGCGGAACTCGGCGCCGGCGGGCTCACCCGTGTTGCACTCGATGTCGGCGGGGCAGCTTGGACGACCGACACCGGCGTCGGTCGCGTCGCCGTCGCGGTTCACCCCTGGGAAGTCTCTGTGTCGCGTACGGCGCCGGACGACTCGACGGTGAACCACATCTCCGCTCCGATCGACTCACTCGTGACGATCGGGAACCGGGTTCGTGTTCGGGTGGGGCCGCTCGCCGCCGAGATCACGAGTGGCTCGGCCGAACGCCTCAGACTCCGGGAGGGGGACGTCGTCGTCGCATCGTTCAAGGCGACGGCCGCGCGCCTGATCCCGCTCGCGTAGCCTGCCGATTGTGGAGATCGAACTCGTTCCCGACCCCGGAGTGGACGACCCCGCGTGGCGCGCCGTGGCTGCCGCCCTCGCGCGGGCGGACATGATGGACGACCTGCGGCTCGACGCCTCCGAAGGAGCCTGGCGTTGCTCTGGGTTGAAGGATGCGGTCGAGCGGAGCGTTGGCCCGGCCGGCGCTATCCCGAGCTTTGTCCCGAGCGGCTGTGTCCCGAGCGGCTATGTGCCGCCGCCGCGCAGCGCCCGCGGCGCGCCGCGGGCGTAGTCCAGCCCCGAGACCCACGTCAGCGCGACGGCGACGAGGAGCACCCACCAGGCTACGCGGCTGCTCCAGGCTCCCGCGGCAGCCATGCCGCCGACGGCAACCGCGAGCGCCTGCGCCCACGTCTTCAGCTTCCCGAGGTCGCGGGCCGCGATGACGACTCCCTTCTCGATCGCAGCGAGGCGGAGCCCGGAGACGAGGAACTCGCGGGCGACGATCGCCGCAACCATCCAGGCCGGAGCAACGCCCTCCGCGATCAACATCACGAGTGCTGCCATCACGAGCACCTTGTCGGCGATCGGATCGAGCAGGGAGCCGAATGCCGAGGTCTGGTTCCAGCGGCGCGCGAGCCAGCCATCCACCTGATCGGTGGCCATGGCGACAACGAAGACAGCCGTCGCCCAGTACGCGTGATCGGGGAAGTTCCACGCGAACAGCACCACGACGACGGGAACCGCCAGGGCCCGTGCGAGCGTCAACTGATCGGGGACGGTCATCCTTGGGGGAGAATACGCGGCGCGCATGCCAACCTTCACCAAAGTGCTCGTTGCAAACCGTGGTGAGATCGCTGTGAGGATCTTCCGGACCCTGCGTGAGCTGGGGATCGGCACCATCGCCGTGTACTCCGATGCGGATCGGGGCCGGCTGCATGCGCGCGTCGCCGACGAGGCTTATCGGATCGGGCCAGGCCCAGCTGACCAGAGCTACCTGCGTGCCGACATCATCGTCGAGACCGCGCTCCGTGCCGGCGCGGAGGCGGTTCATCCCGGTTACGGGTTCCTGGCCGAGAACGCAGCTTTCGCGCGCGCGGTGGAGGAGGCCGGCCTGACGTGGATCGGCCCGCCGCCGGCAGCGATCGAGCTGATGGGATCGAAGACCGAGGCGCGGGCTGCCATGCGTGCTGCGGGCGTCCCGATCATTCCCGGTGCCACCGATCCCGTGCAGACGGTGGAGCGGGTGATCGAGCTCGGTGACGAGATCGGGTATCCGCTGATCATCAAGGCCGCAGCCGGTGGCGGTGGCAAGGGTATGGAGCTCGTCGCGGACGCCTCCGAGGCTGCGGACGCGTTCGAGACGGCGCAGCGGCAGGGCCTCAAGTACTTCGCCGACGACACGGTGTATGTCGAGAAATATCTCGAGAGCCCGCGTCACGTGGAAGCCCAGATCCTCGCCGACGGGCACGGAACGGTGCTCTTCCTCGGTGAGCGCGACTGCACGATTCAGCGGCGCCATCAGAAGCTCGTCGAGGAGGCCCCGTCGCCGGCCGTCGATGCGGCACTGCGCGCCAGGATCGGTGAGATCGCCGTCAATGCAGCGCGAGCGGCTGGCTACCGGTCGGCAGGGACGGTCGAGGGACTGCTGACTGCCGACGGTGAGTACTTCTTCATGGAGATGAATACGCGGATCCAGGTAGAGCACACCGTCACGGAGCTCGTCACCGGCCTCGACCTCGTGCGGGAACAGATCCTCATCGCGCAGGGCGAGCCCCTCTCGGTGCGGCAGGAGGACGTGCTCTTTCGCGGGCACGCGATCGAGTGCCGCATCAACGCGGAGGACGTCGGCAAGGGCTTCCTGCCGGCGCCGGGGCTGATCACGGCGTATGAGGAGCCCTCGGGCCCGGGTGTGCGGGTCGATTCGGGCGTTCGGGCCGGGGACGAGATCTCGGAGCTCTACGACCCGATGATCGCCAAGCTGATCGTCCACGACACGAATCGGGAGACCGCGAGGCGGAGGATGTTGCGAGCTCTCGCCGAGTTCCGGATCGAAGGTCCTCCGACGCTGCTGGGCTTCCATGCGGCGCTCCTCACGGAGCAGCGCTTCATCGACGGTGACGCCTGCCATGGGCTCGTCGAGTCCGAAGAGCTGGCGCAGCGCGCGGAGGAGATGACCAAAACGTTCTCTCATCAGACAACAAGCGTAACTGGCTCGTCGGATGGCACATCCCCGCACACACGCGAACGCGTCGTTGCCGTGGAGGTCGACGGCCGCACCTTCGACGTACGGCTGCACACCACCGAACCGCCGTGGGCCTCTCTCGGGCGTCGTCGCAGGGAACGCTCCGCTGCGACGGGTGAGGCCGGATCGGGCGCGATTGTCAGTCCGATGCAGGGCACGATCCTCAAGGTCATGGTCGCGGACGGCGATCCCGTCACCGTCGGCCAGGTGATCTGCGTCGTCGAGGCCATGAAGATGGAGAACGAGATCGTCGCATCGCG
>JANOUB010000127.1:0-4003 GCA_031416615.1 Thermoleophilia bacterium | reverse complement strand
CTCAACATTCGCCGAGGAATCCTCTCGAAGACCGAGAGCTCGACAAACGTCGACCGCATCCAGAACATCACGGTGCACCAGTCTCCCGTCGACCGGATCATGAAGGTCGGCTCGATCGACTTCGACACCGCGAGTGACGATCCCTCCGACCGGTTCAGCTTCATCGGGGTCAACAGGCCGCAGGACCTCCGCGAGCAGATCATGCATGCCCGGGACGCCGAGAAGACGAGCGGTCAGCAAGACCGTCAGGGCGGGCTGGCCTGACTATCCTCGGAGGGGTGCCTATCCTCGGAGGGGTGCGCCGCACCCTCTCGCTCGTCATGCTCGCAGCCGCCGTCCTCGGGACGACGGCCGGGCAGGCAGGTTCCGTCGCCGCCGCGCCCGCGCGCGTAACCGTCATCGGGGACTCGATCGCCGCGGCCATCGAATACGACCCGACCGCCCAGCGCATCCTCGCCCGTGGGGTCGATCTCGACCTCCAGTTCGCCCCCTGCCGCCGCCTCGTAGGCGACAGCTGCCCGTATCAGGGATTGCGCCCACCCACACTCGTTGCTCTTCTCCCGTCGCTCCAGCTGGGATCGACCGTCGTCGTCGTGGTCGGGTACAACGACTACGAGGACACGTTCCCTGAGTCGGTCGAGAAGGCTCTGCAAGCCCTCGACAAGACCGGCGTCGAGCACATCCTCTGGCTGACGCTGCGTGCCGAACGGCAGTCGTACCTGCGCATGAACGACATCATCCGTACGGCCGCCGCCCGCCACCCCGAGATGACAGTCGTCGACTGGAACCTCTTCTCGAGAAGCCGTCCGGACTGGTTCCAGCCCGACGGTCTGCACCTCACGAGGGTCGGCGCGATCGGCATGGCAACGCTCGTGCAGCGCTCGCTCAACGAGCTGGGGCTCGTCGCTGCGCCCCGGGTATCCGCACGTGCGATCGCGATCACGACGAAAACACTGCCAACGGCTCGCGTCGGTCGCCGCTACTCGATCCAGCTCTCGACACGGGGCGGCGTCCTCCCGGTGCGATGGAAACGGGCCGCGGGCGTACTCCCCGCCGGTCTCGCGCTGCGACCCAGCGGCATGCTCGAAGGCGTCCCCCGTGCCGTCGGACGGCGTCCGATCACGCTGCGCGCCACCGACGTCCAGGGCCGATCGGTGACCCGGCGCTTCCTGCTCAGCGTGGCCACCCGCTGAACAGCTCCTCCACTCCAGGCTAAAGCTACGTCCCCCGCCGAGCCGTCTTGCTTTGCCAAGAACGTCTGTCCGGGGGAAGTAGCTAGCATCCCGAGGGTGCCACTCGCGATCAGTTTCCTCTTCTTTCTGCCGTTCATCATCCTCGGCGTCCTCCTCGTCGCGATGCTGGTGCTGTTCCTTCTCGCCCGCATCCAGAACGGCCGTTTCCTGCGGCCACTCGTCACCCAGCTCTCGAAGATCCCATTCATGCGGCGCTGGTTCCAGAAGATGTCTGTTGCCGCGTACGAGCGCTCGAACCCGGAGCTCGCAGGCGCGATCAAAAAGATGCAGACGTTCGGCGAGATCAAGACGCCGGAGCAGGCGCAGCGTGCGCTCGCGGTGATGACGCCCGCCGAGCGCAAGGCGTACCTGGCGCTCGTCGGCGAGCAAGGCCAGATGCCCGAGCCCGTGAATCGCGACCAACGGCGGCGCGTCGAGCGCGGTGCCCAGGGGATGATCGTGCAGCAGAGGCCCGGCGCGAGCGGCCGCAAGAGCAAGAAGCGCTAGCTCAGCTGTCAACACCCGCTGGGACCGCGCCGCCCCACGTCCCGATCGTATGATCGGTGCTCCGCCCGCCGAAGGGAACATGGCCCGTGCAGCCCCAGATGGATTCGAGCTGGCTCGAGGCAGTCGGCGACGAGCTCGAGACACCCGCGATGCAGGAACTGCGCGCGTTCCTCTCGGCAGAAGTCACCGCCGGGCGCGGTTTCTTCCCTCCCGGCCAGCTCGTCTTCAACGCGCTGCGGCTGACACCGATCGACTCGGTGCGCATCGTGATCCTGGGACAGGATCCCTACCACGGCCCGGGTCAGGCGATGGGACTCTCGTTCTCCGTCCCTCCCGGCGTTGCCCCGCCGCCGTCGCTCCGCAACATGTTCATCGAGCTCGGGACCGACCTGGGCCTACCGACGCCTGCGACGGGAGACCTCACACCCTGGGCACAACGTGGCGTGCTGCTCCTGAACAGCGTCCTGACCGTTGCCCCGCGCTCCCCTGCCTCGCATGCGGGAAAAGGATGGGAGACGTTCACGGATCGTGTCATCGCCGAGCTCTCTGCTCGCCGAGAGGGGATCGTCTTTCTTCTCTGGGGACGCTACGCGCAGCAGAAGGGAGCGATGGTCGACACGACCCGCCACCACGTGCTCACGGCCGCTCACCCGTCGCCGTACTCGGCGAGCAACGGCTTCTTCGGCTGCCGCCACTTCTCCCGCGCCAACACCCTGCTCGAGGCGGCCGGCGGCCGGCCGGTGGACTGGCGCCTACATCTAGAGGCTGGGTGAGATGTCATGTCCAGGGAAGCGCGCTTCCGTCGAACAGTGGGCCTGCGATGTCGTGCCCGAACCGCTCGCGAACAGCCTCGTACGCCTGATCGAGCGCCGGAGGGCGCGAGATGTTGTGCGCGTCGGAGGCCACGAGCGCAACGAGGCTGGCCTCGAGCAGCGCCCGCGCGGTGCGCTCCGCCGTCGCACCGTGCCTACCGACGATCGAGGTGGCGTTGAGGCAGAGAAGCCATCCGCGCTCGACGAAGAAACGGATGCTGTCGGGGTTTGCCGCGACGGCGCGACACCGCTCGGGGTGCGCAAGCACTGGCACGAGACCCGCCGCTTCCACCTCGGTCGCTGCCTCGGCGACCACGCCAATCGGATCGTCGATCTCGAGCCATGCTCCCGGAAACTCGATCAGAACGCCCCGGGTTCCTTCGAGCACGAGTTCGGCGGGATCGGTACCGGCGATCTCGCTCGGGTACACCTCCCAGCCGCGACGGAGGTCGAGGCCCCAGGCAGCGACCTCATCGCGCATCTCGACGAACGACGCTGCATAGAGTCGGTCACGTACGGGTGTGCGGGGGAACGTGTCCCAGGGTGCGTGCGCGTGCGGCGTCGCGAACAGGATGCTGGTGCCGTCCTCGACCGCCAGACGACAAAGCGCGAGACCTTCTTCGATCGAATCCGCGCCGTCATCGCCGGATGGGACGACGTGCGAGTGGACGTCGACGAACCCCGGCATCGTTCGACAATAGCGCGGCGGTCGTGGCTCCCGTCTCGTTAGAGCGCCGTCACGAACGTCTCGATGCGGCCGATCGCCTGCTCGAGAGTCTCGAGCGACGCGGCATACGAGATCCGCAGGTGATCGGTCGCGTGAATGCCGAATGCGCTGCCGGCGAGCAACGCAACGCCTGCTTCGACCAGAAGCCTGTCCGCAAGCACGTCGGCGTCGATCGGCAACCCCGAGACGTTCGGGAACGCGTAGAACGCCCCACCGGGCTCGACGCAGCTGACTCCCGGAATCTTGTTGAGCGCAGGTACGAGGAAGTCGCGTCGGCGGCGGAACTCCGCCACCATTTCGCCGACCGCATCCTGCGGCCCTTCGAGCGCTGCCACGCCGGCCAGCTGCACGAACGGCGGCACGCACGATGTCGAGTTGACGATCAGCCGCGTCAGCGGATCGACGAGCTCGGAGGGGACGGCGGCGTAGCCGAGCCGCCAACCGGTCATGGCGAAGGTCTTGGAGAACCCGTCGAGGAGAATCGTGCGCTCGAGCATGCCGGGCAGCGACGCGATCGACGGCGCCTCGACGCCGTAAGTGATCCGTGAATACACCTCATCGGTGAGAACCCAGGCGGGAGTCCGCGCGATCGCCGCAGCAGCCCGCTCGAGGTCGGCCCGGGGAATCACGCCACCCGTCGGGTTCTGCGGCGCATTCAAGATGACGAGGCGTGTGCGCTCGCTCAGCAGGCTCTCGAGCTCGAGCGGATCGAAGCTGAAGCCTCG
>JANOUB010000126.1:0-5035 GCA_031416615.1 Thermoleophilia bacterium | reverse complement strand
CGCGATCCCGTGCCACCACGAGATGTTCCGGTTCAACACCGCCAGCACCTCACGGTTCGTCGCCGAATGCGCGCGAATCGGACAGGAGTACCGTCTCCCCCGCGCCGGCGAGCGCATCACGATCGACTACGGCTACTAGCCCGGATCTTTCATCTGGCGCGATCGCGGGGCGCCCGTCCGGGTCGTCAGGACGTGCGGGGAAGGGGCCGTGCAGGCCGGGAGCCTGTGGGGCCCCTTCCCCGCGCGGAGCGCACCGTCCGGGTGGGACCGCCCGACAGGGAAGAAACGGGCCGCACCCGGACGGGGAGCGGCCTGGCGGGCCTTCGGTACGGGGATGCAACGCCCGCGCCAGATGAAAGATCCGGGCTAGGCTCCTTCCCCCGAAAAAGCGCCGTCGGCAGGTCAGAGCGGTGGCGGCGGGGGAAGAAGCTCGAGAGGGAGCCGGTGGCAGGCGGTGTCCTATCCGCTCCAGAGGCGCAATGGATGGTGCTCGGCGATGCGCGCGAAATCGGTGTCCGCCGTGAGAAGCTCGAGGTCATGGGCGATGCAGAGCGTCGCGAGCAGCGCGTCGATCGTGCCGATCTGGACGCCCCGGCGACGGCAGGTGTTGCGGACCTCGGCGGCGGCGATATGGTCGTCGCGACCGGGAACGAGCAGCGGCAGCACGGAGAACCGCTCGACGATCCTCGCGCCCGCCTTTGGGCCATTGAATCCCTGCAGGAGCTCTTGCAGCACGATCCCCGTCGTCACCACCTGCTCCCCGTCACGCAGAGCTCGGCCAATGACCTCGACCTCCGGCAGATCCGCCGGGGTGTCTCGCCGCAGCGCAAGTGACCAGACGCTCGTGTCGACGAACAGCGTCAAGCGCGCGAGCGTTCGGCCTTGTAGTCGAAGGCCGGATCCCAGTCGAGCGCTCCGAACAGTTCGGTCAGCTTCACCTGCTCGCGCCGCGCGATGAACTCGTTCAGCGCCTTGGTGACCGCTGCCTTCTTGGTGCGCTCGCCGCTCACCGCCAGGGCGCGCTCGAGCAACTCGGGGTCGATCGCCAGGTTCGTCGCCATGTGTAGATCATTACACAAACTCCCACACAACGCAGAAACCTTGTCGGCCCCCGTTCTACAGCCGCTCGATCACGGCGGCGATCGCCTGGCCCTGGCCGATGCACATCGAGGCTAGGCCGTAGCGCGCCTGCCGACGGTCGAGCTCTGCGAGCAGCGTGGCGGTGATCCGTGCACCTGTGGCGCCGAGGGGGTGGCCGAGCGAGATGCCGCCGCCGTTCGGGTTGACGTCACCGGCCTCCCAGCGGCCATGCAAGCCTGTGTCGGCGAGGGTTTGCAGGACGACCGAGGCGAAGGCCTCGTTGATCTCGATCACGGCGATGTCGTCCCAGTCGAGGCCCGCGCGGCGCAGAGCCTGGGCGCAGGCCTGCGGGTTGCCGTGCAGCATCCGGAACGGGTCGACACCTGCGATTCCGAACGAGACGAACTGCGCTCGCGGGGTGAGCCCGAGGCGGGTCGCTGCAGCTTCGCTGACAACGAGCATGGCAGCGGCGCCGTCGACGATCTGGCTCGAGTTGCCGGCAGTCACGACGCCGCCCTCGATGAACGCCGGCTTGAGCGAGGCGAGCTTCTCGGCCGAGGTGTCGCGACGCGGCGCCTCGTCGACGCTGAAGGTCTCTCCCCCTCCGAGTGTGACCGGCACGATCTCCCGTTCGAAGAGCCCCGCGTCGATTGCGGCGATCGCACGCCGGTTCGACTCGAGTGCATACGCGTCGAGTTGCTCGCGGGAGAGGTTCCACTCCTTGGCGATCTCCTCGGCCGAGATGCCCTGGTTCACGATCGGCCAGCGGGCGGCGATCTTCTCGTTCATCCCTGCAAAGCCGTCGACCCCGAGGTTCGACCCCATGGGCACGCGCGACATCGACTCCACACCTGCCGCGACGACGACATCGAGGTGGCCGGCCTGGATCGCGGCGGCGCCATTGAACGCGGCCTGCAGCGACGAGCCACACTGACGGTCGACGGTCGTCGCGGCAACGGTCTCGGGCCAGCCGGCGACCAGGGCGGCGATCCGACCGACGTTGAACGACTGCTCACCGACCTGGGTCACACAACCCATCTGCACGTCCTCGATCTCGGCAGGATCGACGCCGATCCTGCCGACGAGGCCGTTGAGCACGTCGGCGGCGAGGTCGTCGGCGCGCACGGTGGCGAGGGTGCCGTTCCGGCGGCCGATCGGCGAGCGAACGGCGTCGATGATCAAAGCTTCGGCCACGGCGGGCACGCTAGCACTCCCACAGCACCCACAAGCTCGGCGGCTTGCGGAAGACGAGGCCGCGGGCGGCACTCGGGCGCTCGGGATCGAGCCGCAGGTTCGGCAACCTCTCGAGGGCGCGGCCGAGGGCAACGCGCGTCTCGAGCCGCGCCAGGTGCATGCCGAGGCAGACGTGGGGCCCGTGGGCGAACCCCACCTGCAGGTTGACGTTGTCACGCCGCACGTCAAATCGATCGGGATCCGCGAACACGCCGGGATCGCGATTGGCGCCGGCGAGAGACAGCGTCACGAGGTCTCCCTGCCGGATCGGCACTCCGGCGAGCTCCATGTCGCGGGTCGCATACCGGTCGATCACGGCCGCCGCGGGCTCGAGTCGAAGCGACTCCTCGACGGCCCCGGCGAGGAGCTTCGAGTCTGCCTGGACGAGAGCTCTCTCGGTGTCGTTCGCGAGCAGGTGGAGGAAGGCGTTCGCGATCATCGCCTCGGTCGTCTCGATACCACCGAACAGCAGCACCGCTGCGTTCGACGCCACCTGTTCCCGGCTGAGGCCACCCGCCTCGCTCGCCGCCGCAGCCACGAGAGAGCGCGCGGGATCGCGGTCGAGTGCCGGCTCGACGGACGCACGGAGGCGGGCGAACGCATCCTTGCCGCTCCCGTCAGACGCCGCTCCTGCCGTGATCGCGGTGACCTCCGCCACGATCGCCGAGTACCAGGCGAGCGCTTCGACGGGGTCGGTCTCCTCGAGCCCGAGCGCCTGCACCATCACCTCGACCGACAACGGGCCGGCGACGGCAGCACGAAGGTCGGCGGCGCCGTCAAGCTCGACCAGGGTGATCAGCCGGTCGACCTCGCGCTCCACGATCTCGGCGAAGCGGGTCGTCACGGCATCGAGCCGAAACGGCCGCGCGAAGGGATCACGATGGCTTCGATGCTCGGCGCCGTCGAGCGACAGCATGCTCGGGCCGACGACCTGTGCCGTCGAGAACCGCGGATCGTCGACGGTGTAGGAGCCCGGATCGCGCATCACCTGGAGCGCAAGGTCGCGGCGCGTCACGAACCAGGCGCCGAGCGCGGGCACCCACGAGACCGGCTCGCTGGCACGGAGCCGCGCGAGCGCGGGGTGCGGGTCGTGCTCGAGCTCCGTGAGCGTGACCTCGGCGCCGAGCGGAAACGAGACAGACATGCCGACGACGATAGACTCCGGCGCGATGGCGACGACGGCAACCGACCGAAAGCTACTGATCGACGGCGAGTGGGTCGAGACCGGTGCCTGGGTCGACGTCGCGTCGCCCTACGACGGCTCCCCTGTCGCCCGGGTGGCGAAGGCGGGCGCCACCGAGACGAAGCGCGCACTCGACGCTGCTGCCCGCGCGATGGAATCGCCGCTCCCGGCCCACAAGCGCGCCGAGATCCTCGTTCGCGTCGCCGGAGCCCTCGGCCGCCGCGCCGACGAGGCTGCCCGGCAGATCTCCGCCGAGGCGGGGAAGCCGCTCAAGGCGGCCCGGGTCGAGGTGGCTCGAGCGATGTCGACCTACACGATGGCCGCTGTCGAGGCACGGACGCTCGCCGGCCAGATGGTGCCGATGGACGCCTCTCAGGCGGGCGAGGGCAAGCTCGCGTTCACCCTGCGCCGTCCGATCGGTGTCGTCGGCGCGATTTCGCCGTTCAACTTCCCGCTCAATCTCGTCGCTCACAAGATCGCGCCGGCGCTCGCGGCCGGCTGCGCTGTCGTGCTCAAGCCTGCGTCGCAGACGCCGCTCTCGGCGCTGCTCCTCGCGGAACTGGAGCACGAGGCGGGGCTGCCGCCCGGCTGGCTCAACGTCGTCGTCGGCCCGGCGTCCGAGATCGGCGACGTGATCGTCGAAGACGAGCGCGTCAAGCTGATCACGTTCACCGGCTCCGGCGCCGTCGGCTGGGGCATCCGCGAGCGTGCCGTGAAGAAGAAGGTCGGCCTCGAGCTCGGAAACGCAACACCCGTGATCGTCGAAGCCGACGCGAACCTGGAGGACGCTGCGACGCGGTGCGCCGCGAACGCGTTCTCGTTCGCCGGTCAGAGCTGTATTTCGGTGCAGCGGATCTACATTCACCGGAATGTCTACGACGACTTCAAGGCGCGCTTCCTGCCCAAAGTAGAGGCCCTCGTCGTCGGCGACCCGGCAGACGAGACCACGGACGTCGGCCCCCTCATTTCCCACGACGAGCGCGACCGCGTGCTCGCCTGGATCGAGCAGGCGCGCGACGGTGGCGCCACGATCCTGACGGGCGGCGGGCTCGAGGGTGAGCTTCTGCGTCCGACGGTCGTCGAGGAGCCTGCCGCCGATGCGCACCTCGCCTGCGACGAGGCGTTCGGCCCGGTGTGCACCCTCCAGGCCTACGACACGCTCGACGAGGCGATCACGCGCGCCAACGCGACCCGCTACGGGCTGCAGGCCGGGATCTTCACCGCCTCGCTGGGCTCGGCTCTGAAGGCGTCTGCTTCGCTCGAATTCGGTGGCGTCACCGTCAACGAAGCCCCGACATTCCGCGCCGATCAGATGCCCTACGGTGGCGTCAAGGAGTCGGGGAACACGCGCGAAGGCCCAGCCTGGGCCGTCCGCGAGATGACCGAAGAGCGGCTCATTGTTGTCCAGCTCTGATCGCGAAGCGATCAGCGCTGGACAACAATGGCGGTGACTGGCTTCAGCCAGTCTCCGGGCATTACGCGGCCGGTCGAAGCCACCCCCAACGCCGCCAGCCCGATATCCTCACACGGTGCCACTGT
>JANOUB010000125.1:0-1554 GCA_031416615.1 Thermoleophilia bacterium | reverse complement strand
GCCAGCAGGCGGTTCACGCGGCCCTCGCGCTGGCTTTCCGTCATGGCCGACGCTTGCTGCTGGAATGCGTCCGCGATGCCGAGCGCCGCCACAGCACCCATCAGCTTCGCCACGCCCGCGCTGGACTTGTCGAGCCGGTCGAGGATGTCGCTGTACTCCCGGGCCATCTCGATCGGGCCGCCGATGATCCGCAGGTCGTCCAACTCCTTTTGAAGCTCCCGCACCAGCGTGAGGTGCCAGGACACCAGGTCGCAGATCGCGGCAGGCATGTCCCTCGGCTCGATCTTGGCGAGCCCGGCCTCCCTGGCGATATCGACCGCTGCGACCCGCCGTGCTGCCACGACCCGAGGTCTCGTCGAGGAGGTCGCGATCAAGCGGTGGGAGAAAGGGCTCCCGTTCCCGCGGGTGGGACGGAGCCGCTTGCAGCCGGCGCTCACGCGGTCGCTCGCGCCGATCTGGCTCGCAGGCGATTACCTCGGGACGTGGTACACCGAAACCGCCGTCCAGACGGCAATTGCCGCCGCCGAGGGTGCGCGAGCAGCACTTCTGCTTGCCATACGGGCTCATCCCGCCTAGACTCACAATATGGAACGATCGTTCCACATCATGAGCGACAGGTGATCGCGACGGCGCCAACGGGAACCCAGTCGATCGACCGCGCGGCTCAGCTGCTCGTGCGCATCGTCGAGGCGACCGAGCCGCCGACCGTCGGAGAGCTCTCGGATCGAACCGGCCTGCCGAAGAGCACGACGTCCCGCCTGGTCGGCGCACTCGAGCGGCAGGGCCTGATCCAGCGCGAGCCGGCAAGCGGTCTCCTCCGCCCGGGAGCCGTCCTCGTCCGCTTTGCGCGGCGCGAGACAGGCGAGGCCGAGTTGATCGAGCTCGCCGCCGACGCCCTCGACCGCCTTGCGGCCGCGAGCGGGGAGACGATCAACCTCGGCGTCCCCTCCGCCGGTGGCGTGGAGCAACTCGACCAGCGCGACAGCCGGCATCACCTCGGCTCGACCAACTGGGTCGGCCGGCGCTCCCCACCGCACGGCTCCTCACTCGGCAAGGTGTTCTTCGCCTACGGTGCCCTGCCCGTTCCCGCTGGCCCACTCGGGCGACTGGCACCCAACACCCTCGACCACGCCGCCCTGATTCGTGACCTCGAGACACTCCGTGCGCGCGGCTACGCGACCACGGTCGAGGAGCTCGAGCCGGGGCTCTGGGCGGTCGCGGCGCCGGTGCGCGACGGCGACGGGACAGTGATCGCGGCGCTCAGTATCTCCGGGCCGACTCTGCGGCTCCGCGACGGGCTGCTGGACGATTTCGGACGATTGACACGACACGAGGCTGACGTGGTCTCCACGCGCCTCGGCTACGACGAACCCCGGAAGAGAGGTGTTGCATGAGCGAGGCGGAGATCGACCTGAGCGCGCTTCCCGACGACGAGCTCGTGACCCAGATGCACGATGACCTCTACGACGGTCTCGCACCCGAGATCGCCGAGGGCACGAACATCCTGCTCGGCCGCGGCTGGACGCCCGACCGGGTCCTGAACGAAGCGCTTGT
>JANOUB010000124.1:0-5447 GCA_031416615.1 Thermoleophilia bacterium | reverse complement strand
CTACTCGACGGAGATAAAGCCGCTCGAAGTGCCCCACTCCTCCGGAAGCGGAGTGCCCTTCGACCGGTGGAGTGCGACCTTGAGCACGCCAAGCCCGAGCAGCGCGCACTTGAGGCGCACCGGGCTGAGTGGAATGCCGATCTCGTCGAGCAGCTCTTCCTTCTGCATCAGCGCCACTTCCTGCGCCGTCCGGCCCTTGACGAGATCGGTGAGCATCGACGTTGCAGCCTGGCTGATGGCGCACCCGCGCCCTTCGAACCCGACTCCCTCGATCACGTCGCCTTCGCCGAAGCGGACCGAGACGGTCACCTCGTCACCGCACAGAGGGTTCTGCCCCTCGGCGACGGCGTCGCTCGGGTCGAGGAGGCCGTGGTTCCGGGGCGTCTTGTAGTGATCGAGGATGACCTCGCGGTAGAGCTGCTCGAACTCGCTCATCCGAGGCTCTTCTTCACCTTGTGGAGACCGTCGACGAGACGATCGACCTCCTCGGCGATCGAATACAGATAGAAGCTTGCGCGGGTCGTGGCAGCGACGCCGAGCCGTTTCATCAGCGGCTGGGTGCAGTGGTGGCCGGCACGGACCGCAATCCCGTCCCAGTCGAGGATCTGCGCCACGTCGTGTGGATGAACACCTTCGACGTCGAACGAGACGATCCCCGCCCGCCGCTCGGCAGGCGGCCCGAACAGCCGCACCCACGCGAGCTCCCCGAGACGGCCCATCGCGTACACGGTCAGCTCGTGCTCGTGCTGCTCGATCGCAGGCAAGCCGATCTCCGAGATGTAGTCGACCGCGGCACCGAAACCGACTGCCTCGGCAATCGCAGGCGTTCCGGCCTCGAACTTGTAGGGCAGCTCGTTGAACGTCGTGCGGTCGAGTCCCACGGACCGGATCATCTCGCCGCCCAGGTTGAACGGCGCCATCTCCTCGAGCAGTTCACGCCGGCCCCAGAGGGCGCCGATGCCGCTCGGCCCGCACAGCTTGTGCGACGAGAGAGCGAGGAAGTCGCAACCGAGCGCCTGCACGTCGATCGTGCGGTGCGGCGCTGCCTGGGCGGCGTCGACGACCATGATCGCGCCCTGCTCGTGCGCCCAGGTCGCCAGCCGTTCGACAGGATTGATCGTGCCTAGCGAGTTCGAGACAAGCCCGGTAGCGACGACCTTGATCGATGCCTCGCGTGCGAGGTCGTCGAGAGCATCGAGCCGGAGCTCACCCGCATCGTCGATCGGGATATGGCGGAAGCTCGCACCCGTTCGGCTTGCGATGAACTGCCAGGGGACGAAGTTCGCATGGTGCTCGAGCTCGGTGACCACGACCGTGTCACCGGGGCCGAGATTCTGGAGACCCCACGCGTACGCGATGAGGTTGATCGACTCCGTGGCGCTGCGCGTGAAGATCACCTCACGCTCGGATGGAGCATTGACGAAGGTGGCGACCGTGCGACGGGCGCCCTCATACCCTTCGGTCGCGCGCTCGGCCAGCCGGTAGACGCCGCGATGGACGTTCGCGTACTCGTGCTCGTAGAACGCGCGCATCCGGTCGAGCACCTGCCGTGGCTTCTGCGTCGACGATGCCGAATCCAGGTACGCGAGCGGCTTGCCGCCCACGAGCTCGTCCAGAAACGGGAAGTCCGCGCGCAGAGCGGCGGTGTCGAGCAAGCTCGAGGTGCTGACAGCCATTACTCCATGGTACCGAGGAGGGTCAGCCCGCCCCGGTTCGCAGCGGGACGAAGCGATCGTCGGTCAGCCAGAGGAACCCGATCGCAATCGCGCACCCGACCGTGATCAGAGCGAGCGCCGCCGGATTCGGCACGGCAAGCTCGAAGAAGCGCCGCAGCCCGGGGACGACAAGAACAACGACGTAGACCGCCAGCAGGCTCGCGCACAGAAGGCCGACGAGCCGTGCCCGCCGTCTGCTCGTCGCCTCGAGAGCGAGAACGAGGTAGAGGCCTACGACGATCAGCGTCGAGGTGGCGGCCGTACGCGACTGGAGCAGTCCGAGGTCGAAGACATTCAGCGCAATCAGGTAGGTCGTCGTCACCCCGAGGCCCGCGGCAACGCCGGCCGGTACGGCAAACCGACCCACTTCTCGGAGGAATCCCGCGGTTTGCCACGGGCCCTCGCTCGGCGCTAGCGCGAGGAAGAACGCAGGGATGCCGACCGTGAGCGTGGCGACGATCGTGAGATGGCGGGGAAGCAGTGGGTAGTCGGCGGGCGTGATTCCGATCGCAACGATCAGGAATGCGGCAAACACCGACTTCGTCACGAAGAGCTTCGCTACGCGCTGGATGTTCCGGAGGATCCGGCGACCCTCGGCGACCATCCCCGGGATCGCCGCGAAGTCGCCGTTGATCAGCACGACGTCGGCCACGGCCTTCGCCATCTGTGTTCCGGAGCCCTGTGCGATCGACAGGCGCGACGCCTTCAGCGCGGGGACGTCGTTGACGCCGTCTCCCACCATCGCCACATAGCGCCCGCGCCGGCAGAGAGACTCGACCACACGACGTTTGCCTTCCGGTGAGATCCGACCGACGACGGAGAGACCCGGGACGAGGCGATCCAACTCGACGTTGCCTACAGGTAGAGCCTCGCCGTCGAGCGGTGGTCCTCGCTCTGGAATTCCCGCGTCCTTTGCGATCGAGCCGACGGTGCGGGTGGCGTCGCCGGAGAGCACGATGATCTCGACTCCTTGTTCGACGAGGTACGCGACGGTCTCCCTCGTCTCGGGCCGGAGCTCCTCCGCGAGCACGGCCAACCCGAGTGTCCGGAGCGGAGGCGGACCGACGTCTGGGTCGTCCGGGAAGTGGGCGGTGGTGATGCCGAAGCCAACAACCCGACGCCCGGCTTCCTGGTGTGCGGCGGCCGAACTCCCGAGATTGCCGAGCGGAAACAGCTCCGGCGCCCCGAGGACGTAGCGGACGCCTCCGATCCGTAGCCCGCTCCAGCGTCGCCGGGAGAGGAACGGGATCGCCTCGTCGGCTTGCTCCGGACTCTTCGGCAACGCGTGCGCGAGGGCGGCGAGAGTCAGGTTCCGCGCCTCGGAAGAGGCTGCAAACCGTGCCAGCGCCTCACCGAGCTCCTGCTCGGTCGCACCGGCGGCAGGTAGGAGCGCGACGAGCCGGAGGGATGCCTCGGTCAGCGTTCCCGTCTTGTCGACACAGATCGTGTCGACGGACGCGAACGACTCGATTGCGCTCAGCTGCTGTGACAGCGCGCCGGCACGGGCCATTCGCAACGCCGCCGCCGCATAGGTGACTGAGACGAGCAACACGAGGCCCTCGGGAATGAGCGTCACCATGCCGGCTACCGCGGTGTCGACGGCGTCTCCGACCACGACGTCCTGCTTCCACAGTGCCACGATCAGCATCGCGCCAAGGGGAACCGTCACGGCGAGGAGCACGTAGAGGAGGCGGTTGATCGCACGCTCGAGCGGCGAGCGCGGGTGACGGAATGCACGTGCAGTCCCGGCGATGCGCTCGGCGTAGCTCTCCGCACCGACGGCGGCAACCTCAAACGAGCCGGTGCCTTCGACGACGAAAGAGCCCGACCGAGCCTCGTCACCTACGGACCGTTCGATCGCCCCCGTCTCTCCCGTCAGGATCGACTCGTCCAGATGGAGGCCGGCGCTCGCGAGGAGCCGGCCGTCGGCGACAATCTGGTCGCCAGGACCGAGTCGGACGAGATCCCCCACCACGATCTCCGAGACATGAAGCGACCGCGGCTCCCCGTCCCTGACGACGGTCGCCCGCGGTGCGACAAGCGCAGCCAACTCGTCGAGCTTCCGCTTGACGCGCAGCTCCTGCCAGATTCCGATCCCTGTGTTCGCCAGGATAATCCCTAAGAAGAGGGCGTCACGCCAATCGCCGAAGACGAGGGTCAGGAGGCCGAGCGCCAACAGGATCGCGTTGAACGGCGTGATCGCATTCGCCCGGACGATGGCCGTCGTCGACCGGGTGGCGGCGGGCTCCCGCGGCTCACCCCGCGCCGCGTAACGCGCTGCCGCCTCGATTTCGGACAGACCTGAAGTCACAGGAGCGAGGCTAACACCGCTCCAGCGGGCGCCCCGGTCAACTCGGCGGGTGGACTTTGCCGTTCGTCCGAGCTCGCAAGGCAATCTTCTGTTGACGCTCGACGGTCTCGGCTGCGATCGCGAGTAACTCGCAGAGGCGGACGAGCCGCACGCGCTCTGAGCTCTCGTCGAGCAGTTCCTGCTTGAGATCCGGCGAGAAATCGAAGCAACCAGCGATCGCAAACGAAAGCTCGAGTGTCTCCGCGGCCGGCACCTCGACATCGGACACGGTCAGTTCGACAAGTCGGGCGAAGAGGGTGAGCGCGCGCTCGATGTCGGCCGGCTCGGCAGGATCGTGCTGGTCGTCGACGGGCTCCACGCGGCCGGTCACGAAGGTTCGGCCCTCTGTCAGCTCCAGCAACCTGAACCGCTCTCCTCCCTGGACGAGGATGTTCAGCCGACCATCGGCGAACCGCTCCGTCACCTCGGTGACCGTGGCAAGCGTCCCGATCTGACGAAGACCGTCCTCGTCGGCGTAGACGACGCCGAACGGCACGTCCTGTTCGAGGCTCTCCCCGATCAGCTCGCGGTAGCGAGGCTCGAAGATGTGGAGTGGCACCCGCTCTGTCGGGAGCAGCACGAGCCCAAGCGGGAACAGTCCAATCTCATCCATGACAGCGAAAGACTACGCGAGCGACCAACGACCGAGTGACGGGGAAGGCGAGCGCGAGGCATGCGGCCTCTGCCTGGATCCAGGGTTAGGCCTGTGGGATGCGGGCTTCGAGTGCGTTGCCGAGTGCTTCGCGTACTGGTTCTAGTTCGATGCGGTCGAGGACGTCCTGGAAGAAGCCGCGCACGATCAGCCGTTCCGCTTCCTGGCGGGAGAGGCCGCGTGCCATTGCGTAGAAGAGTTGTTCGCGGTCGACCTGGCTGAGTGTTGCGCCGTGGGTGCAGCGGACGTCGTTGGCGAGGATCTCGAGGCCCGGGATCGAGTCCGCATGCGCTGTTTTCGAGAGCAGCAGGTTGCGGTTCTCCTGGTAGGCGTTCGTTTTCTGGGCGCCTTCTTCGACCCTGATCATCCCCCGCCAGACGGCGCTTGCGGTGTCTCGGAGGACGCCTTTGAAGGCGAAGTCGGAGGTTGTGTTGGGCGCGATGTGCTCCTGGAAGGTGTCGTAGTCGAGCCGCTGTTCGTGGTCGGCGAAGTAGGCGCCTGTGACCCTGGAGGTGGCGCCCTGGCCGGCGAGGTCGTTTCGGATCCAGACTTTGCCGCCGCCGGAGCCGAAGCCTGCCGCGACCCAGTCGAGTTCGGCGTCGCGCCCGACCTTGGCATGGTGGGAGGCGAAGTGCCAGGTGTGCTGCGAGAGGTTCTGGACGGAGACGTACTCGACCTTGGCGCCGTCCTCGACGACGATCTCGACGGCAGCGTTGGAGTAGCCGGAGAG
>JANOUB010000123.1:0-3873 GCA_031416615.1 Thermoleophilia bacterium | reverse complement strand
CCCTGGGAGGAGCGGCTGCGCTGGTTCCGGTCTCTGCGGGAGATCTGTACCTTGGATCGCACTCAGCCGACCACATCTGCGGTACACAACGTCCACCCTGAGTGATCTCCGCATCCGTCCTGCTGCCCGCGCGGTCGTGCTCGACCCGGACGATCGGATCCTACTCGTCCGCTTCGAGTTCCCCACGCGGACCGTGTGGGCCACGCCAGGGGGTGGGATCGAGCCGGGCGAGAGTCCCGAGGACGCGATTCGGCGCGAACTCGAAGAGGAGACGGGGCTTGTCTCACCCGAGATCGGGCCCGTGCTCTGGACGCGGCTGCACATCATCCCGTTCATCGGCGGCCACTGGGACGGCCAGCGTGAGCAGTATCACCTCGTTCGCACGGCCGCCTTCACGCCGAAGCCACGACACTCGTGGGAGCAGCTGAACGCCGAGTACGTGTTCGAGCTCCGCTGGTGGACACAGGGAGAACTCGGCGAGGCGGCGGAGACGTTCGCCCCTCGCTGCCTCCCCGAACTCGTGCGGTCGCTCCTCCGCGACGGCCCGCCGGCGGACCCGATCGACGCCGGCGTCTGACGTGGGGTGTCTCCCGGAGGGAGACACCCTTTGTGTCGGAACAGCAACGATTTGCCCACAGGGGCACCGACCGGTTGCGTTACCCCTGCCAGCGCTTGGCAATCGGCAGCCGCCAGTCGCGGCCGAAGGCACGGGGACGGAGCTTCACTCCCGGCGGCGCCTGGCGGCGCTTGTATTCGGCGCGGTCGACGAGCGCGAGCACTTTCTCGACCGTTCCGGCGTCGAACTCGGCGAGTAGCTCCTCGCGGGAGCGGTCGAGCTCCACGTAGGCCTCGAGCACCGGATCGAGCAGGTCGTAGGGAGGCAGTGACTGGTCGTCGCGCTGCTCGGCGCGAAGCTCGGCGCTCGGCGCCCGCTCGATCGTCGTCACCGGGATCAGCTCTCGTCCGGCGCGCTCGTTGAGGTGGCGGCAGAGCCGGAAGACATCGGTCTTGAAGACGTCCTTCAGCAGCGCGAAGCCGCCGACCATGTCGCCGTACAGCGTCGCGTAGCCGACGGCCATCTCCGACTTGTTCCCGGTCGAAACAACGAGCCAGCCGAACTTGTTCGACAGCGCCATCAGCATCGTGCCGCGGACGCGGGCCTGGAGGTTCTCCTCGGTCAGGTCAGGCTCGCGGCCGGCAAACGACTTCGCGAGCGCGTCGCCGAAGGCGACGGCGACCGCCTCGATCGGGATCTCGCGGAAGTCGACGCCGAGGTTGACGCTCACATCGCGCGCATCGCCGCGTGTCCCCTCGGACGAGTACCGCGACGGCATCGACACCGTGTGGACGCGGTCGGCGCCGAGGGCGTCGGCACAGATAGCCGCCGTCAACGCCGAGTCGATACCACCGGAGATGCCGAGGACGACCTCCTTGAAACCGCTCTTCTCAACGTAGTCACGGATGCCGAGACCGAGTGCGAGGCGCATCTGCTCGAGCTCCGGCGCGAACGGGACGGCGACTGCCTCGACGGGCGCCCGTCCGCCCGCCGCCGGCGGCAGCTCGATCAAGGTCGCCGCCGGAGCTCTGTCACGCGTCCTTTCGAGCTCGCGGCGGCGCACGTCGCGCAACCGCCGCCCGATCGCCTCGGTCGGGTCGAGATCGACGACGAGCAGGCACTCCTCGAACCCGGGTGCCCGCGCGATCACCTCGCCCTCGTCGTCGAGCACGACGGAGTGGCCGTCGAAGACGAGCTCGTCCTGGCCGCCGACGAGGTTGCAGAAGGCGAGGTAGGAGGAGTTGTCGCGCGCCCGGGTAACGAGCATCTCCTCGCGATCCTCGGCCTTGCCGACGTGAAACGGTGACGCCGACAGGTTCACGATCAGCTGGGCCCCCGCGAGGGCGAGGTCCGTGGCGGGCGGCCCCGGCTGCCAGATGTCCTCGCAGATTGTCGGGCCGACGAGGACGTCGCCGATCTCGAGCAGGACGAGCTCCCGCCCGGCGGCGAAGTACCGGTGCTCGTCGAAGACGCCGTAGTTCGGCAGGAACTGCTTGCGATAGATCCCTCGCAGCTCGCCACCGGCGAGAACGGCGCACGCATTCGCAAGGTCGCGTTCGAAGATCGGGCACCCTACGAGGGCTGCGATTCCTTCGGTCGCTGCCGCGATCTCGTCAAGTGACGCACGGGCCGCGCGGATGAAGCCGGGCCGGAGCAGGAGATCCTCCGGCGGGTACCCCGTTACCGCGAGCTCGGGGAAGACGACGAGATCGGCGCCCGCAGCGTGGGCCTCGCGGATCGCGTCGACGATGAGGGTACGGTTACCGGCGAGATCGCCGACGACAGCGTCGAGCTGGGCGAGGGCGAGCCTCACCTCCGCTGACCTTGACATTGTGCGCCATGTTTTCGACTGCAAGGCATAAACTGCACTCTACCGCCATGCTCGCATCTCTCACGATCACCCGTCGCTTCCGTGGCCCCAGAACCTCGGCGAACGGCGGCTACGCGGCGGGACTGCTCGCCCAGGCCGTCGGTGCGGCGGCCGTCGAGGTGACGCTACGCCTGCCGCCTCCCCTCGAACGGGCGCTGACCGTTTCGCGGGAGGGCGAGCGCGTGCTGCTCCGTGACGGGGACGCGCTCATCGCCGAGGCGCGCCCGGGTGACCCGGCGGTCACGCCACCCACGCCCCCCAGCTTCGCGGAGGCGGAGGAGGCCTCGCGGGCGGCCGGCGGCTGGGGTGCCCCGGAGTTCGCCGAGTGCTTCGTCTGCGGCGTTCGCGCCGAGGGAGACGGCCTCGACATTCACGCCGGCCTCGTGCCGGGCCGCGACGGCCTCGTCGCGGCGACGTGGATCGCAAAGGATGTCTGCCCCGAGATCGTCTGGGCCGCGATCGACTGCCCGGGCGCCTACGCTCTGCGCGGTGACGGCCGCGGCGAGCCGTTGCTGGCGCGGATCACGGCGCGCATCGACCGTCTGCCCGAAGAGGGCGAGCGGTGCGTCGTCGCCGGCTGGCCCCTCGAGGCGGACGGGCGCAAGCGGCATGCCGCGACGGCGCTTTACGGCGCTGACGGGGTACCGTTGGCCGTGTCCCGCCAGCTCTGGATCGAGCCGCGCCGCCAGACCCAGGCTCAGTCTGTCTCCCGGGTTGCGCTTGTCGTCCGCGGTGTCAAGGCCACGAGCACGCCACCGTCGTCGTCGTAGGCGGGAAACAGGTCGACGGTGACGGGCTTGCGGATCGCGGCCCGGGTCGAGAGCTCGAGCGCGAGGCCGAGCTTCCGGACGCCCCACTCGCGGACGAGTGCGATCGGCTCGGGATCCGAGAGGGTGAGCACCTCGATCACGTCCTGCCCCATCAGGTCGCCCTCCTGGAACCCCGTCAGCTCGAACACGCCACGCCCGGCGGCGATTACCCGGGCATCCCGGTCGCAGACGATGAACCCGGTCGACGGAGCCGGATAGTAGTCCTCCAGCAGCTCGAAGATGAACCCGAAGCCACAGCGGCGGCACTGCAGGGCCTCCGAGCCCGAGAACCCCTCGAACCCGTCGACGTCGACCGAGCGGTTCTTGCAGTTCGGACAGATATAGACGGGCACGGGCGTATCGTAGGCACGAGCCTGCAGACCGCTGCGCGAGAAGGCAGACTCGGCCACTTCCCCCGCCGGTTCCGTCACGGCATAACCGACCGCGTGTATCCAGGGGAAGTAGCCGAGTAGGCTCCGGCGGTGAGAACACTGCGCTACGTCATCGCCGACGTCTTCACGGATACCCCCCTGGCGGGGAACCAGCTCGCAGTTTTCACCGATGCGCGCGGGCTCGACGACGCGACGATGCAGGCGCTCGCCCTCGAGGTCGGGTTCAGCGAGTCGGTGTTCGTCCTC
>JANOUB010000122.1:0-2887 GCA_031416615.1 Thermoleophilia bacterium | reverse complement strand
GGTGCACCGTGTGCCAGCAGCGCCCGGAATGTGGCCGACTCGAGCAGCTGCCGCTTGCCACCGGCGTCGTCGATTGCAAGCTCGGCGAAGATCCGGCGGGCCTCGGGTGTCCACGCTGTCTCGCCGGTGCGCCACAGGTCGGCGAGCCACGTCCGCAGCTCCTCGTAGGCGTCGGACGTGTCGAAGACGCGCCGGACGACGAGCTGGGGCGCCACGGTGCCGTTCCAGCGGTTCTGCTTGAGCCTGAATGCGACGTCGAAGCGTGACTCGGCCTGCAGGCGTTCGAGCTGGGCTCCGAGGCCGAAGGCTATGGCGCTCCCGGCGTCCCGCCCGTGCTGGCGTACCCGGAACCGCAGGTGCTTACCCTCACCGACGGTCGAGGCACCGACCGCCTCGCACGCGGCGACGAGCAGGGTCACATCGGGGTTGCCGAGGCCGAAGGGCGACAGCTGCTCGAGCTCGCGGGCGAGAGCGAGGGTGAGTGCCGCCGCGGGCACGATCGCGTCGATCCGGGTGACGGGTGCCAGATCGTCGTCGACGAGCTCCGCATCGGCGTGCACGGCGAAGGCCTCGGCGAAAGCCTCGAGCTGGTCGGGGCGAATCGTGAGCCCCGCTGCGGCGCGGTGGCCGCCGAATCGTTCGAGGTGGTCGGCGCACGCGGCGAGCCCGGCATGGAGGTCGAAGCTCGGCACCGAGCGTCCTGAACCCTTCCAGCGGTCGCCTTCACCGGCGATCACTACGACAGGCCGGCCGAACCGCTCGACGAGACGCGAGGCGACGATCCCGATCACGCCCTCGTGCCACCCCTCGCCCCACACCACGTATGCGCGGCGGCTGCGCCTCTCCGCGGGCCACGCGTCGACGGCCGCGACGGCCTCGCGGAGTATCTTGTCCTCGACGCCCTGGCGGTCGCGGTTGAGAGTTTCGAGCTCATTCGCGAGCAGATCGGCTTCCCGCGCGTCGTCGGTAAGCACAAGGTGCAGGGCCACATCGGGCCGGCCGAGTCGTCCCGCTGCATTGATGCGCGGCGCGAGCCGGAATGCGACCGCCGTCGCGTCGACGGTCGCCGGGTCGACGCCGGCGACCCGCATCAGCGCTCGGAGGCCGGGCTTCTGAGTGCGGGAGAGGCCGCGGAGGCCGGTGGTCGTGAGTGCCCGGTTCTCGTCGACGAGTGGGACGACATCGGCGATCGTGGCAAGCGCGACGAGGTCGGCGTGCCGAGCGACGGCCGGGTGGTCGGCGCCAAGGAGCGCCTGCGCGAGCTTGACGACGACGCCGGTGCCGCAGAGGTCGGGAAACGGGTAGCAGGAGGGCCGGGTGGCGACGATCGGACAGTGCGGCAACTCCTCGCCGGGACGATGGTGGTCAGTGACGATCATGTCGACGCCGAGCCGGCGGGCCTCCTCGACCTCCGCCACCGCCGTGATGCCGCAGTCGACGGTGAGGATGAGCTTTACGCCCTCCTCTGCAAGACGTGCGATCGTCGCGGCCGAGACGCCGTAGCCCTCCTCGAACCTGCTCGGGAGATGCCAGACGACATCGGCGTTGAGCTCTCTCAACGCCAGGATCGCGAGGGCGGTGGCGCAGATTCCGTCGACGTCGTAGTCGCCGTGGACGCAGATCCGCTCGCCGCGATCGACCGCTGCACGCAGCCGTTCGACGGCCACGGCCATATCGCCGAGGAGCAGTGGATCGTACGAGATGCCCTCGGGCTCGAGGAACGCCCGCGCCGCCTCGGGATCGCCGAGCCCACGACGCACGAGCACGCTCGCAACGGTCTCCGAGAGACCGAGCTCGGCCATGAGCTCTGCGACCACGGAGAACGACACCGGCTCCACCTTCCAGCTTCCTACCATGCAGCCACGATAGGTCCCGGCCCGGACGGAGGGGGTGCGCGACGGAAAAGCATATCGCGCACCCCCTCCGTCGATAGTTACTGCAGGCTTCGCCTGATCCTGAAGCCGGGAACCTCCGGTTCCCTGTGACCCTCCCTCGTAACCTCGTAAAGCGCGGTCACCGCGGTGACCGGCTCTGCCTGGATCCCGGGTTTCAGGCGCGGGCGGGCCTCTTCAGGGATCTTCGCGATCGCAGGCGAAGCCCAGATCTGCAAACAGAAAGAGGCCTGGGTAGCTCGCGGTATGCTCCTCCACCGCGAGCTACCCAGGCCGCGGGCCCCTTCAGGATCCACGCGAAGCGTGGCAGCAAGCATGCGCTTGAGGATCCTGCGATATGCTCTTCTGTCGCAGGATCCTCAAGCGCTCATCGCAGCTTCCCTCTGGACTCGCGGATCACCTTGACCCAGAGCATGATGAGGCCGACCTGGGCGCCGACGACGACGACGGCGATCGGTGCCAGGTAGGCCATCTGCGCGAGCGAGTACTTCGTGATCGCGGCGCCGACGAACCAGATCACGAGCACCACGAACGTCATCGGGATCACGAGACGCCAGTTCACGTGCTGAGGGTAGCTTTCCTCTCGTGCCTCAGGGTGAACTCAACTACATGTCGGGCAACGACTACGTGCTCGAGTTTCTCGGCTACCGATTCGCCTTCGGCTCGGACGACTTCCGGGAGCGCGTGACGGCAGCCGCGGTCAAGCTGGCCCTGATCGCCGACAGCGACCTCGATGAGGACGAGACGCTCGACCTCGTCGAGCTTGCCGCCGACAACCGGATCGCGGAGCCGCGGAGCTCGCTCGGCCGCTACCTGATGCGCCACTGGGAGCGCCTCTCGCTGAACGACGGCGAGTCGCTCGTGTACTGGTTGCGAAAGCTCGTGTTCCGCGGCGCCTACCTCGACCACCGCGTCAAGGAGGACCTGCTCGAGGTGAGCTTCGACGAGGCGACGGGCGATTTCGGGTACGCCGAGCCGGAAGGAGGCCGCGCGCT
>JANOUB010000121.1:0-4495 GCA_031416615.1 Thermoleophilia bacterium | reverse complement strand
GCAGCCGGCGGCACCGCGCTCGTCAACCGCGTCGGGCATGCGTTCATCAAGCACCGGATGCGCAAGGAGGACGCCGTTTTCGCGGGCGAGGTCTCAGCGCACTACTACTTCCGGGACTTCACCCAGGCCGACACCGGCGTCGTCCCGTTCCTGCTCATGCTCGAACTCATCTCGGCGCGCGGCGCGAAGCTCTCCGAGATTCTGCAGCCGTTCCGCGACCAGTACTTCATCACCGGCGAGATCAACACCCCCGTCGCAGATGTGCCACTGAAGTTACAGGAGATCAAGGAGCGCTACGCCGCCGAGGGCGGCCGCATCTCGCACCTCGACGGGATCTCCGTCGACTTCGACACCTGGCACTTCAACGTGCGGCCGTCGAACACCGAGCCTCTGCTCCGGCTCAACCTCGAAGCGCTCTCGGAGACAGAGATGATCGCCCGCCGCGACGAGCTCGTCACCCTGATCCAGAATTGAGCTTTGGCCGATACTCTCGAACTCGGCCGCGTCACCGACCGGCGCCCTCCGTTCAAGTACTCGGCGCTGACCCGCGTCTGGTTCTCGGACACCGACGCGCAGGGCGTCGTCTACTACGGCCGCTACCTTCCCTACTTCGACCACGCGCGCACCGAGTATCACCGGCATCTCGGCACGCTCGGGATCCACGGTACCGAGTTCGTGATGCGGGCAGCCAACGTCGAATACCACGCTCCCGCCCGCTTCGATGATCTCCTCGAGTGCTTTGTTCGGGTCAGCAGGATCGGCCGCACGAGCGTCACGTACGAGTACGCCGCGGTCGGGTTGCCTGAGGACGAGCTGATGGTGACCGGGACGCAGACCCTGGTCCTGATCGACCCGGTCACACGGCGCCCCGTCGCGGTACCGGAGCATGTGCGCAAGACCGTCAGGGACTTCGAGCTGGCTGATCTCGGCAGGTGAGCACTCGTGCGCTCGATGCGATCGAGCTTCTCCTCACCGCCGGCAACGATGCCGACGACGTTCTCCGCGAGGTCGTCGCGGAGCTTCTGAAGGAACCTACGATCGAGTGGGCCGGTGTCCTGTTCCTCGAAGACGGATCGCATGTGCTCGGTCCCGAGGCGGGTGTGGCCAGCCCGAGTCGGCGCATTGGCGTACCCGTCTCCTATCAGGGTGCGGTCGTGGGCGAGCTCGCGATCGACGGCGACGCGGACATCCCGTTCCTCGAACGGGTAGCGCTGCTGATCTCGACCCACGTGCTGCTCGGCTGGGACACGGGCGGCGAAGCCTGGGAGCCGTAAGCCTGGATCCAGGCTCACCGCGCCGCCGGGCCGCCCGGTTGCCCGAGCGGCCGCAGCGACGTGACCCCTCTCCCCTCCCCACACTTGTAGGCACCCGGGCGGGTGATGCAATCCCTCGTTCGAGGGCCGTTGATCCCTTGAACGGGGTACCTATTCGAACGTGGGATCATCCCGCGAACGAAGCGATCACGGCACTGAAGGCCGCGTTCGACATCGACCCGAGGTGCGTCGAGTGGGCGAAGGGCGAGTCGACCTCGACGCGATCCGCGGCGTCCCCGGCTCCCCGGTCTGACACCACGCGGCCGGTGACAGGCTTCAGCCTGTCTCCTGAGCTCGATGCTTACCCAGCTTGCCTTTCGAGCTGCACGTCTCCAGCGGGCCGACAGTAGGACGGGCCCGCGGGCGGGCCCCCTTCAGGATCGCGCGTAGCGCGCAGAAATGATCGAGCGGGGAGGGCTGCGATACGCTCTTCCGTCGCAGCCCTCCCCGCCGCGGGCGCCCGCTCAGCTCGGCGTCACGCGGTACGCGTCGAATACCGCGTTCAGCTGGCGGAGCGCCGACAGCAGCGAGCGCAGGCCTTTGACGTCGCCGAGCTCGGCCGTGTACCAGTTCTTCGCCATCCCATCCTCAACCGTGCCGCCGTAGGCGACGATGTTCGCACCGTGCTCGGAGAACGTCCTTGCCACGTCCTCGAGCAGCCGTGCGCGATCCCACGCCTCGACCGCGATCTGGACCCTGAAGCTCGCCTTCGCGTTCCCCTCCCACTCCACCGTCGTGAACCGCTCCGGATTCCGCATCAGCGCCTTTACGTTCGGGCACTCGACACGATGGATCGTGATCCCGCGGCCGAGTGAGATGTAGCCGCGGATCTCGTCTCCGGGCACCGGTGTGCAGCACTTCGCGAGCCGAAGAAGCACGTCGTCGACGCCCTGGACGACGATCCCGAGGCTCTCGCCCATGACCGTCGAGCGGGCCTTCGGCGCCTTCAGCGTGACGGCCGGCTCCTCGGCCACCTGGTCGGTCTTCAACCGCTGCAGCACCTTGTTCACGACCTGGCCGGTGCCGAGCTTGCCGGAGCCGACCGCAAGGTAGAAGTCCTCCGCCTTCTTGAAGCCGAGATCCCGGATCACCTGCGCCAGCACGGCAGAGCCCTGGAGCTTGCGGTACGGCAGGTTCTGGGCCTTCAGCGCCTGGTCGAGCGCGTCGCGCCCCTTCGCCTCCGTCTCGCCCTTCGTCTCGCGCTGGAACCACTGCCGGATGTTGTTGCGGGCGCGCGAGGAGGCGGCGAGCGACATCCAGTCGCGCGAGGGCCCCCGACCCGACTTCGATGTCAGGATCTCGACGAAGTCGCCGTTCTTCAGCTTGTAGTGCAGCGGCACGATTCGGCCGTTCACTTTCGCGCCGACGGTCTTGTGGCCCACGTCCGTGTGCACTGCGTAGGCGAAGTCGATCGGCGTCCCTCCGGCCGGAAGCGTCTTCACCTCGCCTTTCGGCGTGAAGACGTACACCTCGTCGTCGAAGAGGTCGGTACGAAGCGTGCGCATGTACTCGGCCGGATCCTGGTCATCGCCCTGCCAATCCATCAGGGTCTTCACCCACGCGACCCACTCGTCGTCGCCCTTCGACGAGCGTCCCCGCTTGTAGAGCCAGTGCGCCGCGACACCGTACTCGGCCTCCTCGTGCATCTCGCGAGTCCTCAGCTGGATCTCGAGCGGCGTTCCGTTCGGCCCGATCACCGTCGTGTGCAGCGACCGGTAGCGGTTCAACTTGGGCATCGCGATAAAGTCTTTGAACCGGCCGGGGATCGGCTTCCAGAGCGCGTGAATGATTCCGAGCGCCGCATAGCAGTCGCGCGTTCCCTCCTCGCCGCCGCGTTCGATCAACACCCGCATCGCCGTCAGGTCATAGATTTCGTTGAACTCGCGGCCCTTCTTGGCCATTTTGTCGTAGATCGAATAGAAGTGCTTCGCCCGTCCCGAGATGTCAGAAGGAATGTCCGCTTTCTCGAGATCGTTCTTCAGCTCCGCTGCCGCCGTCTCGACCTGAGCCTCGCGGTCGGCCCGCCGATCGGCGACCATCGCCTTGATCTCGGCGTACTTGCGCGGATGGAGGATCTGGAAAGAGAGATCCTCGAGTTCCCACTTGACAGCATGAATGCCGAGCCGGTGTGCGAGCGGCGCGTACACCTCGAGCGTCTCCTTGGCTTTCTGCACCTGCTTCTGCTTGCCGAGATACTCGATCGTGCGCATGTTGTGGAGCCGGTCGGCCAGCTTGATCAGGATCACGCGCACGTCCTGCGCCATCGCCACGATCATCTTGCGGTAGTTCTCGGCCTCCGCCTGCTCGCGGCTCTGGAAGCTGATGCGCGTCAGCTTCGTTACGCCCTCGACGAGCTGGACGATGTCGGGCCCGAACGACGCACGCAACTCGTCGATGTCGGTCTCGGTGTCCTCGACGACGTCGTGCAGCAGCGCAGCGGCGATCGTCTGCGTGTCGAGATGCAGCTGAGTGCAGATCAGCGCTACTCCCAACGGGTGCGTGATGAACGGCTCCCCGGAGCGCCGCACCTGGCCCCTGTGCGCCCGGTCGGCCTCGGCGAAGGCGCGACGGATCAGCTCCTTGTCGACTCCTGGGTTGTAGGCCTCGACATTCGCAATCAACTCACTGACGAGGTCGTTCTGATGACGCTCCGCATCAACGACAGCCATGGTCTCAGTCTACTCGTGCCCTTTCGGGTGACAGGATCGCGGGCGGATCTGCCGAAGAGACTGAGGCCATGGGCCCGTTCCGGAGATACCGCGAACATCGCCGCGTGCTGCGGCTCCTCGCCGAGCTCGAGCGGTTGCTCGGCGCCAAACGAGGACGCCAAGCAGCCGAGCTGTGCGAGGCGACGCCAGGCAGGGCGTCTCAGCGCCCGCACGCGAGGACGCCAGGCTTCAGCCTGGCGTCGCACGGAGCGACCAAACGCCGTTCCGCACGTCGCTTGACGCCAGGCTGATGCCTGGCGTCGCCTCGCCGAGGCTCGGCAGCCTGGCGTCCCGGGCTAGGCGCCCGGTCAGGCGGCCTGTGGCAGGCTGAGCGGTGCACCGTGTGCCAGCAGCGCCCGGAATGTGGCCGACTCGAGCAGCTGCCGCTTGCCACCGGCGTCGTCGATTGCAAGCTCGGCGAAGATCCGGCGGGCCTCGGGTGTCCACGCTGTCTCGCCGGTGCGCCACAGGTCG
>JANOUB010000120.1:0-9422 GCA_031416615.1 Thermoleophilia bacterium | reverse complement strand
ACGATGACGACGGCATCGGCGCCGGCAGCGGCAGCCTCGGGGCTGTCCGCGATCTCGACCCCGTGGAGGTCGTGGCCGTCGACGACCGGATCCCACGCACGCACGTCGGCGCCCTCGGCGAGCAGCCTGCCGGCGAGGACGAGACTCGGCGCTTCACGCATGTCGTCGGTGTGCGGCTTGAACGCGAGCCCGAGCAACGCGACAGTCTTCCCCCGCAGCGGCCCGAGGTGACGGTGCAACTTGCCGATCACGCGGCGCTTCTGGAGCTCGTTGACCTCGATCACGGCGTTGAGCAGCTGGAAGTGGTAGCCCGAGTTGGCGGCGAGCTGCTTCAGCGCCAGCGAGTCCTTGGGGAAACATGAGCCCCCGAATCCGATCCCTGCTCGCAGGAAGCTCGGACCGATGCGGCGGTCGAGGCCGATTCCCTCCGCGACGCGGACGACGTCGGCACCCGTCGCCTCGCACACATTGGCGATCTCGTTGATGAACGAGATGCGCGTCATCAGGGCGGCGTTGGCGGCGAGCTTGATCATCTCCGCCGATGCCACGTCACACCGGACGACGGGGCTCTCGATCCCGGCGTGCAACGCCGCGACGGCGTCGCCGTCCTCGTCACGGAACGCACCCACGACGATCCGATCAGGGTGGAGGAAGTCCGCCACCGCGGTGCCTTCTGCCGTGAACTCGGGATTGGAGGCGTACCCGACCTGTTCGAGGCCGCGCTCGTCGAGGCGATGTCGCACTTTGAGGCCGGTTCCGACGGGCACGGTGCTCTTCATCACGACGACGCACTGCCGATCGATCGCCGGCAGCTCGTCGATCACCATCCAGACCGCGGAGAGGTCGGCGTCACCCGAGTAGGTCGGTGGTGTGCCCACCGCGACGTAGACGAAGTCGGCTGCGTCGATGGCCTCGGCGACATCGGTCGTGAAGGTGAGTCGATCCCTGTTCCGCGCGATGAGGTCGGCGAGGCCGGGTTCGTAAATCGGGACCTCGCCCCGCTGGAGCGCCGCGATCCGCTCGGGGAGGACGTCGCGGACGATGACCGAATGGCCGAGCTCCGCAAGGCAGGCACCCGTGACGAGGCCGACGTAGCCGGCACCGAAAACCGCGACGCGTGATGGAGAGGCGCTCACGATTTTCGGAGGGTACCGGGCGGCAGCAACTCGAGAAGTCGCATCACGGAGTCCGAACCTTCGCGATCGGCCGCAACCCCTTGGCGATAGCGAGCATCGTCTCGTTGGAGAGCCGGTCGAGCAGGGTGTTGACGACCCAGTAGCTCCCTCCTCCCTGCTCGAGGACAACCATGTGGAGACGGGGGCCGTTGTAGAACAGCTCGTAGCGGCGGCCGCCGATGTTACGTACGAAGTTGCGGCTCCCGAGCACAGGCGCGTCCTCCCAGTTCGACTGCTGCACGCCCCAGTAGTCGTTCGAACCCATCTTGTAGGTGAGCCGGACCGTCTTGTGCTTGCCCTTCTCGTCGAACCGGTACAGCCGCACCGGTCGCTCGCGATCGATCCAGGACGACCGCTCCAGAACGGTGGGCACCATCAGCGGGAAGTCGACCCGCGCCTGGCGCTCACGGAGAAGATCGAGGGCCGCCTCCGCGCCGGGAACGACATTGGCCGGCTCGGGCTTCGGCGTCTGGTCGACAGGGGCGGCGGCAAGCGTGCCGTGGAACGTCTGCCCCACGACCGTGGTCAGCATGGCGTCGTTCGCGAGCTCGCGGATCGCAGGCGTCGTCTTCTTGACGTCGGCGGAGCCGAACAGGTTCGCCACCTTACGCCCGGCCGCCTTGGCTCCTTTCTGCCTCGGATCGAAGTACACGGTCGTGCGGAAGTACGTGAACGTCGGCGCGTTCGCGGGAATGCCGTTCGGCGGCGTCAGGATCGGGTAGCCGCGCTGCCCGAGCAGGTAGCTCGCGTTCGACGCCGAGCCGGTGACGCCATTGCCGTTCAGCACTGTCACGGTGGTCTCCTTGGGGGGCGGCGCCTTCGCCTTCACCTTCACCTTCTCGCCGAGCGCTACGGCGGTAGCCTTCTTCGGGGAGTCGACATCCGGATTCGCCCATTGCCGAACGGCTGCCGAGATGTTGTCGGACGACGTCGTCAGGTCGGAGAAGCCCTCGAGCCCCTCGATCCGTGACTGGAACACGTGACCCGGCGGCAGCGAATACGCCAAGACTGCGTACGAGAGCACCGTCTTGGCGCTGACGTCCCGACCGCCACCTTGCGCGACCTCGATGTTGCTCGTGAGCACCTTGATCACCTTCGGGAGCCGCGTCAGCGAGAAGTTCGTGCGGATCTGATCCTTGAGCGCGCGGACGAAGAGCTGCTGGCGAGCGTTGCGGTAGAGGTCGCTGTCGGTGTGCCGGAACCTGACAAAGTCGAGCGCCTGGTAGCCGCCGAGGCGCTGGTACCCGGGCTGGAGGTTGATCGTCGCGTAGCCGGTCGGACCGCTGCGCGTGTTGAGGTACCGGCGGTCGATGTCCATCCAGATGCCGCCAAGCTTGTCGACGACCTGGATAAAGCCACGGAAGTTCACGGTGATCAGGTAGTTGACGGGGGCGCCCGTCAGCTTGCGCACCGTCTCGAGCGTTCCCTGAGCGCCACAGCGCGAGTACGCCGCGTTGATCTTGTCGGTGTACGTCGACTTCCCCGGGCAGACGATCTCGGCGCGCAGGTCGCGTGGAAACGACAGCAACGAGATCGTCTCGTTCTTGGGGTTGGCCCGCAGAAGCATCAGGGTGTCGGAGCGCGACGGCGTGCCCTTCGCGTCGCCCGCTCTCTGGTCATAGCCGATCACGAGTGCTGTAGCGGGCTGGCCGGCGATCGGAAGGTCGAGTCGCTTGGCCGTCGCCTTCACATCGAGGCTCTCCGCGGCGACCGCGGCGACCGATTCATGGAGGTACAGGTAGGCGCCTCCGGCAACGCCCGTGACACAGACGACAACGACGGTCGCCGCCCAGCCGAGAATGCTCAGCGCCAGGGCGCGACGGCTCCGCGGCGGCGGCTCGGGCTGGCGGTAGATCGTGACGGGATCGATCGGTCCCGGCGGCAGCTGCATCTTGCCATCGCCGTTTCCGGAGTGGCCGCGGCCTACGCCTCTCTTGAGTGTCGTCCGCATACGGAAACGGGCGCCGTGCGCCCATGCAAGCCAGGATAGCGGAGGCCCCGGCCGGGTAGCCCGGATCGTTCATCTGGCGTGATCGCGGGGCGAGATGCAACGCCCGCGCCAGATGAACGATCCGGGCTAATACCCGGCCGCGAGGAGTGCGGTGTCGAGAAGCCCGAGTTCGGCGGCAGAGCCGGCAGTGATGCGCAGTGAGTTTGGAGCACCGAACGGCACGCCCGACTGCACCGACACGCCGCCTCGCAGAAGCATCGCAGCAAGCTTGTCGGGATCGTCCCTGATGTCGACCAGCACGAAGTTCGTCACGCTGCCCGAGAGCGGCTCGAGCCCCCGTGCGCGAAGAAGCGAGACGAGTGCGTCGACCGCATCCCGGTTCGCCGCCCGCCTCTGCTCGACCTCAACCACATCAGCGAGGCTTGCGAGAGCGGCCACCTGGGCGAGCGCACCGACGTCGTAGCCACGCTGCACCTTCCGCATCGCCGAGACGACCGCCGCCGGCCCGACGCCGTAGCCGACCCGAAGGCCTGCCAGGCCATAGAGCTTCGAGAAGGTTCGTAGAGCGAGCACGTCGTCGCCCGCCCGCACGAGGTCAGCGATCGCATCGAGTCGGCCGTCGGGATCGAGATAGTCGAAGTAGGCCTCGTCGATCACCGGCAGGACATGATCCGGAAGCTCGCGCACGAACGAGATCAGGTCGTGACGTGGAGTCGCGCGCCCGGTCGGGTTGTTCGGGGTCGCGATGAACAACAGCCGGGTACGAGGCGTGACGGCCGCTGCCATTGCCTCGAGATCGACCAGATCCTGGGTAAGTGGAACGGTGATCACAACCGCATCGCGCTTCTGGGGATCGCGAACGAAGCTCGGAAACGACGGCCAGGCAACAACGACATCGTCTCCTGGTTCGAGGACGGCCTGACAGACGTAACCGATCACGGCATCGGCTCCCGCCGCCACGAACACGTGCGGCGCCGGCACCTCGTGCCGTGCGGCGAGGGCCGCCACGAGCTCGGACGAGCCACGACCCGGGTATCGGTTCAGTGCCGGAACCGCCTCCGCTATCGCTTGCAACGCCGACGGGAACGGCCCGGCCAGCCCCTCGTTGAGCCCGAGCGACGCCACCCCGGCGGCGAGTGCCGGGGCGGGATCTGCCGGGGGAAGCTGCTCGAGCGACGGCCGGACGAACCGGGCGCCGTCGCTCACGACGCGACGGGCACCGGCACCGGGGCCGGGGCCGGCTCAGCGGGCACGGGGGCCACCGGGGCCATCGGCTCCCAGTCACCCCAGTCGTCGCCCCCTCCCTGCTGCCGGCGCCACCAGAAGAGGCCGCCACCCACGACGGCTCCGAGGAAGAGAAGCCAGCGGAAAGGATGCCGCTCGCGGGGTCGGCGGGCGAACGACAACCCCTCTCCGGCAACGAAACCTGCCACGGCCGCTGTCCCTCGCTTGCGGATGAGCCGCCTCAGATACCACCAACCGATCGACACGGCGATGGCGTTGCGGCGCGAACTCTCGGATCCCAACATCAGTGGCGCTTCGGTGGTAGATGGATGGCTCGGCCGAGGGCAACGAGCCCTGCTTCCTTGATCGCCTCCGACAGCGTCGGGTGTGGCGCGATCCCGTCGGCCACCGTTTCGACAGTCGATTCCGCGTCGATCGCGACGACACCGACCTCGATCAGATCGGTCGCATGCGGTCCAACGATGACGAGGCCGAGCAGCTCACCGTAGGTCGTCTCATGGATCGACTTCACCCAACCGGTGGTCGTGCCCGACATGACCGCTCGGGCGTTTGCAGCCCAGGGGAAGACCCCGACCGCGACATCGTCACCGTAGCGCTCGCGGGCCTGTGCCTCCGTCAGGCCCACCCCGGCAATCTCGGGGTCGGTATAGATCGGGCGCGGCACCGACGGGGTGCCGAGTACCGAGTCGTGGCCCATGGCGTTCTCCGCCGCGATCTCGCCCTCGCGGAACGCGGTGTGGGCGAGTTGCCAGCGGCCGGCCACGTCACCCGCTGCGAAGATCGTCGGGATCGCAGTCCGCATGTGGTCATCGGTCGGGATGCCCGTGCGCGGGTCGGTCGGAACACCGATCTCGTCCAGTCCGAGGCCCTGCACAAGAGGTGCCCGGCCGACCGCCACCAGCATCACGTCGGCCTCAACGGACTCACCGTCGCCATACCGCACTACGAGCTGGTCGCCCGTGTCCTCGACGCCTGTGCACTGTTTCCCGAGCTGAACGGCGATGCCGCGCCGCTTGAAGGCCTTCAGCAGCTCCTTCGCAGCGTCGGCATCCTCCTGCGGAATGAGCGTCGGCAGCATTTCGACGATCGTCACCTCGCTTCCGAAATGCGCGAAGATCGACGCGAACTCGCAGCCGATGATGCCTCCGCCGAGCACGACGAGCCGGCGCGGCACTTCGGTTTGGGAGAGAAGCCCGGTGGAGTCGACGCACCTCGGTGAGTCGAGCCCCGGGATCGGGGGGCGCATCGGATAGGAACCCGTGGCCACGACCGCGCTCTTGAACGTCACGTCCTCGGCACCTTCGACAGCGATCGTGGTCGGGCTCGAGAACCGACCGGTTCCCCGTAGCCACTCGACGCCGTTCGCCTTCAGCAGGCCGGCGACACCGCCGGTCATCTGCGAGACGACGCCGTCTTTCCAGGCGATCGCCTGACCGAAGTCGAGCTGCGGCTCCGAGATGCCGACCCCGAGCTTCGCGAACGTCTCACGGGCGTCGTGGAGCGCGTGTGCTGTCTGCACCCATGCCTTCGTCGGGATGCACCCGACGCGCAGGCAGGTGCCCCCGAGCGCCGGCTCCTGCTCGATGCACACAACTTTGCCGCCGAGCTGGGCGGCACGAATCGCGGCGGTGTAGCCAGCCGGCCCGCCTCCGAGAACGGCGACGTCACAGTTCATTCCGGTTCAACCTTTCGTCGGTAGCGTTTAGCCTGGATCCAGGTTTAGAGGCTCCAAGATCGTACTCATGCGAGCCCGGCCCGCAGCGTCAAGGACTCGGGCGTCTCCCCCACCTGGCCGAAGCCGTACTGCTCGTAGAGAGCGATGGCGCCCTCGTTGTGACGATCGACACTCAGGCTGAGGGCGTGGTGGCCTTCTGTCCGGGCGCGGTCGAGGAGCGAGCTGAGCAGAGCGCTGCCGACGCCTTTGCCGCGTGCGTTCGGGACGACTGCCACGGCGAGCTCCGGGGTCTGCTCATCGACGAAACCGTAGCCCGGCGCACTTGCCTTGAAGAGCCGGAACCAGGCCGCCCCGACGGGGAACCCGTCGACAAGGGCGATCATGGCCGTGTCGCCAGGCCGCCCCCAGGCTTTGACGTACAGCTGCACCGGGCCAGGCCCGGCATCCGGCTTGCGCTCCTTCCAGTAGTACGCGTGATGGAGCATGTCGCGCAGGAAGCGAACGTCTTGCGCCCCGCCTCTCCGAACGACGACCGCCACTAGCGCCCCTTCTCGGAACGTTGCACCCGGAATGCCTGCGCCCCCCGGCCGCGCCAGCGGCCCTCCGCGAAGCGGATCGAGGCGCCCGACAAGACAGCCGGCCGCGAAGCGGCCGACCGCATCCAGCTAGTGCGGCCTCCGACACCAACCTGAAGTTCCAAGTGGAACGTTCGAAGAGGCCGCACTAGCTACAACGCGAGCGCAGGTTGCTCGACGAGCGCCACGAGCGTACGGAGGAAGTCGGCTCCGTCGGCTCCGTCGATCGCGCGGTGGTCGCACGTGAGGGTCACGTGCATCAGCGGCGCCACATCGACCTCGCCGTCGACGACGATCGGGGTCTGCTTCACGGCACCAACCGCGAGGATCGCGACCTGTGGCGGATTGATCACGGCGACGAACTGCTCGACGCCGAACATGCCGAGGTTCGAGATCGTGAAGGTGCCGCCATCCATGTCCTCGCGTGTCAGCTTGCCCTCGCGGGCGCGACCTACGAGATCGGCGCGGGCGCGGGCGATCTCCTGCACGCTGCGACGGTCGGCGTCGCGGATGACCGGCACAACGAGGCCGTTCGGAGCCGCAACGGCCATGCCGACGTGCGCCCCGGGATGACGGTGAATCTCCTCACCGGTGAACGTCGCGTTGACGGCGCGGTGCCGCACGAGCGCGACGCCCACGAGACGGGTGAGAAGGTCGTTGACGGTCGGCTTCACATCGCCCTCGGCCAGGCGCGCGACGAGTTGCTCGCGGAGATGCAGCGCCTCCGTCATATCGATCGAGACTCCGAGTTGGAAGACCGGT
The DNA here is from genome assembly GCA_031416615.1 of Thermoleophilia bacterium. Classification (GTDB taxonomy): domain Bacteria; phylum Actinomycetota; class Thermoleophilia; order Gaiellales; family Gaiellaceae; genus Gaiella. Next base: position 2,039 of record JANOUB010000120.1, on the reverse strand, counting down.
GCCGCCCATGCCTCGGTAAGTCGGCGCGCAATCGTCTTGCGGATCGAAGTCATCGCGACGACCTCGATTTCTTCGGCCAGAGCCGGCAGCGAGGCCTGCTGCACCGCAGGCGCCGGGCCACCACCTGCCGGGGCGTTCCCGACGTCCTCGGCGACGATGCGGCCGTCAGGCCCCGTCCCCGCGAGCGACGCGAGGTTGATGCCGCGCTCGCGCGCGATCCGCCGGGCCAGAGGAGACGCCTTGATCCGTCCGCCCTCGGGCATCACGACAGAGCGTGCCGCGCCTCCGTTGCCGCCCGAAGACAGCGCTCGAGGCTCTGAGCTACTGGCGGCCGGGGCGGCCGGCGGCGCCTGCTCGATGACGAGTTCAGGGCTGGTAGAGCTACTCGTCGCACCGGTGTCAAGGCTCGGCGAAGCCTCTGTCTCGAGGGAGACGTCCTCGCCGTCCTTCCCGATCACGGCGATCGTCGAGCCGACCTCCACCTCGCCTTCAGCGACGACGATCTTCAGCAGCACGCCGTCGATGTCGGACTCGACTTCCTGCGTGACCTTGTCGGTGTCGAGTTCGTACAGCGGTTCGCGCGCCTTGACGGCGTCGCCCTCGGCCTTCAGCCAGCGCACGATCGTGCCGGATTCCATGCCTTGCCCGAGCCGCGGGAGTTTGACCTCGGTCGCCATTAGAACCTCGCCCGGGAACGTTTTGCCTGTGTGCCCCACAGGCTCGTGAACGTTCCGGCCGCACCCAGGACAGGCTGCGCCAGTCCCCGACGGGGGTTCCGACGCCTGATCACGAGCGGCTCTCCTTCGACCTTGAACATGGACGTCATTATGCTGACGCGCGATGAAGCTCGTCGATCAGTGGCGCACGATCGAGGATAGCCTCCCCTCCGGGTGGGAGGACGTCCGGCTCATGCTCACAACCGAGCAGCCGAGCGATCTGCCCCGTGCCACGCAGGTGCTCGGCTCGATCAACGCCGGCAAGGTCGGCTCGGCGCTCGTCTTCCACGTGCGCCGCGCCGGTGGACACCAGGGACCCCAGGCAGCGAAGCGCCTGTTCGAGCGTCTCGACGACGATCGAACCTGGTGCCATCTCCAGCAGACTCACGTGCAGGCTACCGAGACGACCCTGGTCACACCCACGGCCGAGGCACCCCTCGCAACAGCATCGATGGCGGGTAGCTGGGACGCAGCCCTCGCGCCTCTGCCGAGCGATTGGACCGACCTTCTCTGCGAGCTCGAGATCGAGTCGAGTGACAACCTCGACCGAGCGGCGCTCCTCTGCGCGCCGCTCAACCCGACCCGCGACGCGCCACGGCTCGCCTTCACGTTCCGGTGCTCGGGTCGTTCAGGCTACGGCGTCTCGCGGTCGATGGCCCGGCGTTGCTTCGAGCGCCTCGACCACGACGGCATCACAGGCTCGACCCGCGTTCTCCGTGTTCTCTCCGACATGGACAACGTCGACACCCAGGGACCCGTGTGGCTCGTGGGCGGCAAGACGCTCTAACCCTCCTGCAAGATCTCGGATCCGCTAGCGCGGATCCTTTGATCGCACGCAGAATCCCTGAAGGGGCCAGCCGGCTGGCCTGTTTCCTTCCGCCAAGCCTGGATCCAGGCCAAGATCTCGTCCTGCACGATCTCGGATCCGCCGAGGGGCTAGGCGCAGCCGCGCGCGTAGGGGCGATGCGGAGCGGCGCGCCAGCGCCGCGCAGCGTCGCCCGGCGGCGGAGCCTCGCCCGCCGTCCTGCAGCGGCCGGCGTGCGGTCAGGGCTCGCGCTTGCGGCTGAGGGTGCTGCGCTACGCTTTTCCATCGCAGCATCCTCAGCCGCCCGGCAGACCCAGATCATGTCCTCGCCGCCCCGATACGGACGCCGGTCGAACCAGCCGTACAGTGCGGCGACGTCGAATCCCGCCTCTTCGATCAGCCGGCGCCACTCGATCGCCGACAGCCAGTGCAGCTCCATCGCGGCGGCGGCATCGCCCGAGCGCACGGACAGCCGCAGGGTGCGGCTGCTCTCGTCCCAGTCTGCCCGCTCGAAGATT
>JANOUB010000119.1:0-2200 GCA_031416615.1 Thermoleophilia bacterium | reverse complement strand
GGCCGAGCACGGTGCCCTCGCGGACTTCGAGATCGACGCCATCGAGCGCGCGCACCTCGCTGCCTCGCGATCGGTACACCTTGACAAGCCCTTCCGCCTCGATCACGGCCATGCGGGCTACGTTAGCCTGGATCCACCGTTTTGCGTGATCGCGGGACGAGATGCAACGTCCGCGTAAAACGGTGGCCAGGGTTAGCCTGGGGCGCTACGTCCGGGTAGCGACGCCTGCGGCGGGGAAGGGCCGTCGGTTCGCGGTTCAGCCTGGATGAGCCCCATCAATACACTGGCCGCATGCGCAAGTCGATCGACCGGAAGGGGATGTCTGCGCTTTCGGGCGGGCACCTCGCGACCGACTTCGCCTCCGGAAGTGTTCCTGCACTGCTGCCGTTCTTCGCGGTGAAGTTCGACCTCAGCTACACACTCACGGCCGTTCTCATGCTTGCCGCGCTTGCATCCTCATCTCTGACGCAGCCACTCTTCGGGCTCTGGTCGGATCGGCGCGGAGCCCTCTGGCTGCTGCCGGCCGGAATTGCGCTCGCCGGAGCCGGGATCGGCCTCGCTGCGGTCGCACCGAGCTACGGCCTTCTGCTCGTGCTCGTGTTCCTCTCGGGCCTCGGCATCGCGGCCTTCCATCCCGAGGGGGCAAAGTTTGCGGTCTTCGCGAGCGGGCGAAAGCGCGCGAGCGGGATGTCGCTCTTCAACATCGGCGGCAACACCGGCTATGCGCTCGGCCCCATCATCGTCACTCCGCTCGTTCTCTGGCTCGGGCTCGGCCCGGGCGGACTGCTGGCTTCGATCCCGGTCATCCTGGGCTCGCTCGCCGTGTTTGGTGCGCTCCCCTATCTCTCGCGCCTGCGCCCGGAGCGAGGGGCGGGAACTGGTGTCGCCGAAGGGAGGGACGACGTGCGGGCAATGGTCATCCTCGGCGGTGTGATCGGGCTTCGCAGCGTTGCGTGGTTCGGGCTGCTCACCTTCGTGCCGCTCTGGGTCGTGTCGCTCGGCAACTCGCATGCCGACGGCAACCGCCTGCTATCGCTGATGCTCGTCGCCGGAGCGGCGGGAACGTTGCTGCTCGGCCCGATCGCAGACCGGTTCGGGCTCCGGCGGACGCTGCTCGTTGCCCAGGCAGCGCTGATGCCGATGATCCTCGTTTTCGTCCTCGTCGGGGGCCTTGTCGGCGCCGCTGCGCTGATGGTCGTCGGCATCTGTGTCGTCGGCACCTTCGGTCTCACGATGGTCCTGAGCCAGATGTATCTGCCGCAGCATGTCGGGATGGCGTCCGGGCTTTCGATCGGCCTCGCGATGGGCCTCGGCGGGATCGCCGCAGTCGGACTTGGCGGGCTCGCTGACGCCGTCGACCTCAAGACGGCCCTCGTGTGCAGTGCGTTCGCGCCCTTGCTGGGCGTCGTTCTGTGCTTCTTCCTTCCCGCCCCGAAGACGGTGTTGTCGGTTGCGACTGCCCCGTCCTCTGCATACCCTCTGCTCGACTGACCGTTCAAGCGAAGCCAGCCATTCAACAACCAGGGAGATCCGATGACCGTGCAGGAGTTCTTCGACGCGCTTCCCTCGAAGGTCGACCAGGCCAAGACCGCGGGGATGAACAACAGCTACGTCTTCGACATCACCGAGGTCGGTACCTGGACAGTGACTGTCGCCGACGGTGCAGTGTCGGTCGCGCAGGGCGAGCACGAGGCTGACTGCACGATCTCCGCGAGCGAGGAGACGCTGATGAAGATCGCGAGCGGCGACGCGAATGCGACCACCGCCTACATGACCGGCAAGCTCAAGATCAAGGGTGACATGGGCGCGGCGCTGAAGTTGCAGAAGCTCTTCTAGGCTCCTTTCCCCGCGTCGACCGCACGTATGTCCCTGAACCTGGCGGGCGGGGAAAGGAGCTAGAGGGGGAGGCTTCGCCTTGAGGCTTCTACCGGCTCCCGGAAAGTGCCTGCCGTTAGAGTGGTCTCGGATATCAAAGGCGCAGCCAAAAAATGAAGCTACTTCCCCTCACCGAGCCCTTCCATCGTCGCTGTGGCGTCTCTCCGGGGGAAGTAGCGTGTACCTGACTGTTCGCCTACTCGTCGCCTGGGGCGCCAATGTGCTGGCGCTGATGGTGGCTGACTGGGTGTTCTCGGGGTTCGCGATCGAGCGCTGGGGGCCGCTTCTGCTCGCGGGAGCCGTGTTCGGGCTCGCCAACGTCTTC
>JANOUB010000118.1:0-4604 GCA_031416615.1 Thermoleophilia bacterium | reverse complement strand
GCCGAGCGCGATTTTCGTGATGCCCTCGCCCGGAACAAACGTCACTGTGGCGGACGTGTCGAGTTGCTCGGCGGGAGTGCCCGCCTGGGCGAGACCGTTCGAGAGCGCCATCGCGAAGCAGGCCGAGTGGGCAGCGGCGATGAGCTCCTCGGGGCTCGTCTTACCGTTCGGCGCCTCGGCCCGCGAGGGCCAGCTGACGTCGAGTGGGCCGAAAGCGCCGCTTCCGGCCTCGTGGATCGTGCCCGCGCCCTCCATCAACGTGCCGTGCCAGGTTGTGCTCATCGTTCGCTCAGTTGCCATCGTGTGCGGCCTCCGGTTCAGGTGGTATCGAAAATGATCTCGCAGCAGCGATAAACGGCTGCCCCGACCTCCCTAGACTACGCACTGCAGTTCACGGAAAGCGCGGTAGGCCGGCCTTCAGGGGTTTGCATGCGATCAAGGGATCCGGCGGGCGACGCTGCGCGGCGCTGTCGCGCCGCTCCGCATAGCCCCTACGGCGGATTCGAGATCTTGCAGGAAAGGAACAGCCCAGATCTGCAAACAGAATCAACCGTGCCGATTCGCGGTAAGCTCGTCCACCGCGCACCACGCTCGCTACGCAGGCTCTACGCACGCAAGCTTGCTGTGACCGCGACCGTGGCGCTGGCGCGGATGAGTGCCGAGAACGAGCAGCCGGCATCGGCCGCCTCCGCCGCCTGCGCAAAGGCGGCCTCGTCACAGTCCGGCACGGTGCCGCGCGCTTCGATCTCCGAGTGCACGATCTGATGTCCCTTGCCCTCGACCTCGTCCATCGTCACCACGCAGCGCACGTCAAGCCGCTCGGGCGGCGTACCGGCCTTCGACAGCTCGCTTGCGAGCGACATCGCGAAACAGCCGCCATGGGCAGCGGCAAGCAACTCCTCCGGGCTCGTCTTCCCCTCCGGCACACCGATGCGCGTCGCGGCGCTGAACGGCAGCCCCGAGAAAGCACTCGACGAAGCGGCGCTGATCGTGCCCACGCCGCGGGCGACGTTGCCTTCCCACGTGATCGCGGCCTCACGGATGATCCTTGGCATCAAGCCTCCTCTGGCTTCGTCGTCCCGCTAGTGCGGTGCCCCGCAACGTTACACCCGAAACGCCAGCGCCCCCGGCCGCGCAGCGGCCCTCCGCAAAGCGGATCAAGGCGCCCAACAAACAGCCGGACGCCAAGCGGCCGCCCGCATCCATCTAGTGCGGCCCCCTCGCCAACGACGAGTGTCAAGCGAAACAGTCTGGGGGCCGCACTACGCCATTACCTCGACCAGGGACCCGGCGCGCAACTCGTCGTCGCTCTCCGCCTGCTCGATCCGGATGACCTCCTGGAGCGCGCGAATCGACACCTCGATCTGGTCGAGCGACGGCTCTCTCGTCGTGAGGCGCTGCAGCCACAGGCCGGGTGCAAGCAGTGTCATCAGGAGGCGCTTTTCCTGGTGCTTGCCCGCGTAGCGGATCAGCTCGTAGGCAAGACCGGCGATCACGGGCAGCAGCAGGATCCGGCTGATCACGAGCCAGTACCAAACAGGTCTGCCGACGAACGCGAAGACGAAGATGCCGATCACCATGACCCAGAGCAAAAAGGCCGTTCCGCAACGTGGATGGATCAAACTGAAATTCTGCACTTTCTCTGGCGTGAGCTCCGAGCCGCCCTCGAGGGCGTTGATCGTCTTGTGCTCGGCGCCGTGGTACTGGAACACGCGCTTGAGATCCGGCAGCAGTCCGATCAGCACGATGTAGAGGATGAACACGGTCACTCGGATCAGCCCCTCGACGACCACGAACGAGTAGGTGCCGTCGATCGGCAGCCAGCTCGTGAGCAGAGCCGGACCGACCTTGAACAGCATCAGCGCGAACCCGATCGCGAGGACGAACGAGAAGATGATCTGCCCGCGGGAGATCTCGGTCGAGACCTCGGCGGGCTTGCCGTCGGCTCCCTCCTCCCCCTCCTTGCCCTCCTCCTGCATCGCGTAGTTGGCCGAGATGGCGAGCGCGCGGAACCCGATCGCGAGCGACTCGCCGAGCGCGATCACGCCGCGGATCACGGGCAGGCGCCAGATGCGGTGGCGCTGCATCGGCGAACTGACCAGCTTTGTCACCTCGACGATCTCACCGGCCGGCGTGCGGACCGCGACAGACCACACGGCCGGGCCGCGCATCATCACACCTTCGAGCACGGCCTGGCCGCCGTACGAGACGCTCACGGGCGGCTAGCCGCGGCGGGAACCGCCGGCCTTCTCGAGACGGCGCTGGAAGCGCTCGACCCGACCGCCGGCGTCCATGAGCTTCTGCTTGCCCGTGTAGAACGGGTGGCAGTGCGAGCAGACCTCGACGTGCAGTTCCGGCTTCGTGGAACGGGTCATGAACTCGTTGCCGCAGGAGCAGGTGATATGCGAGAGGACGTACTCGGGATGGATCTCTGCCTTCATCGTCCGGCCAGGATAGCAGAGGCCGTATTGGTGCTGACGTTGCCTCCGGAGACGACGGAGACCACGATTTCTCCCTCGACCTTACCGGCCAAGACAGCCGCTACGGCAGCGGCGGCACCAGGCTCTGCAGCAAGTTTCGCGCGGCTATAGAGGAACCTGAACGCCTCGCAGATCTCGTCCTCGGAGACGAGAACGACCTCGACGCCGAGCAGCCCGCACACATCGATCGCCACCCCACCCGCAAATGGGGCACTGAGCGCATCGGCGATCGTGTTCGGCGTCAGCGGCACCGGCTGGCCGGCGGCGAGGCCGAGCTCCAGAGCGTTCGCCCCCTCAGGCTCGACGGCGACCACGCGCACGCCGGCCGGGACGCACGCGGCCGCGATTCCCGAGACGAGGCCGCCGCCGCCGCAGGCGACGACGATCGTATCGACCCCGGGAACGTCCTCGAGAATCTCGAGACCAACCGTGCCTGCACCGGCGATCACGACCGGATCGTCGAACGGATGCACGAACACCCGACCGGTCTGCTCCTGCAGCTCGTGGAGGCGAGCGAACGCCGCTCCCGGGCCTGGCGCCTCCAGGTCGATCGTGGCCCCGTAGCCGCGCGTCGCGTCGATCTTGACACTGCTCGCCCCCTGCCACATGACGAGAAGCGCGTCGACGTCCTCGGTCGCGGCCGCCCAGGCGAGAGCCTGCGCGTGGTTTCCGGCCGAGACGCCGATGACGCCGTGCCCGCGCTCGCCCGGCGACAGTGCCCGCACCCTGTTGAGCGCGCCTCGCGCCTTGAACGAGCCTGTGCGCTGGAAGAGCTCGGCCTTCAGATGCTGTCCCGCCCCTAGACTGCGGGAGCTGAAGGTCGGAGTACGGTGCACCGAGCCACGGATCACGTCGGCGGCGCGACGGACGTCGTCAGGGGTTACCGGTGCGACGGGCATCGCGGGATGGTAGTCGACCGTAGTAAACGCGAGAATGCCCACATGGACGACGAACCCGCCCGCCTGCCCATCCGCGTCGTCGTCTCCGACGATCTCGAGCGATCGCGGCTCACGGTCTTCTTCCGCGTCATTCTTGCGATCCCGCACCTCGTCCTCGTCACGCTGTGGGGCCTCGCAGCCGCCGCCGTCTCGATCATCGTCTGGCTGGCGCTGCTGATCGAGGGTAAGGCGCCGCGCACGTTGCAGTCCTTCGTGACCTCGTACCTTCGCTACTCGGTTCAGGTGGGCGCCTACATCCACCTGACTGCCGGGCCATACCCGCCGTTCGGGGGCGGGGACGGGTACCCAGTCGACCTCGAGGTCGAGCCGTCGCCTCGCCAGTCTCGCGGCCGGGTCGCAGCCCGCATCGTGCTGGCGTTCCCCGCACTCGTCCTCGCCGCCGTCCTCGGTGGCGGGTCGACATTCGGGGATGTGTCGTGGCTCGCTGCCAGGGACTCCGGCACGGATTGGTCGACCGGGGCGAGCGTCGGAGGAGTCGCTGCGACAGCGGCGCTCCTCGCGTGGTTTGCGTCGGTCGTGCGTGGCCGCACGCCCCGCGGCCTCAGAGACCTGACCGCCTACTGCATCGGGTACATGGCACAGGCGCTCGGCTACCTGCTGCTCGTCACCGACCAGTATCCGACGAGCGACCCCGCCCGGGTGCTGCCGCTCGCGGAACTGCCGCCGCACCCGGTCCGACTCGAGCTCACCGACCACATCGAGCGCTCGCGGCTCACCGTCTTCTTCCGACTCCTGCTCGCGATCCCACACCTGATCTGGCTCTCGCTGTGGAGCGTGCTCGCGATCCTGGCCGTCGTCGTCGCCTGGATTGCCGTGCTCGGCACGGGGCGCGTGCCGTCGGCACTGCACCACTTCCTGGCGGCGTGGGTGCGCTACGGGATGCATGTCGGCGCATTCCTGTTTCTGGTCGGCGGCCCCTTTCCGGGGTTCGTCGGCGCCGCGGGAAGCTATCCGGTGGATGTCGCAATCGACCCGGCGCAGCGACAGCATCGTGCCGTGACCCTCTTCAGGATCTGGCTCGTCTTCCCCGCGCTGATGCTCAGCGGTGCGTACACGGCCGTGATCTGGCTCGTTGGGCTGTTCGGCTGGTGGGCCGCGCTCTTCACCGGACGCATGCCGGAAGGGCTGCGCAACCTCGGCGCCGTCAGTTTGCGCTACACGGCCC
>JANOUB010000117.1:0-7294 GCA_031416615.1 Thermoleophilia bacterium | reverse complement strand
ACCCACGAGCTCGCTACTTCGCTGTCGGCCGCATCGGCCGTGACCAGGTGGAGGACTACGCTGCGCGCAAAGGGGTCGAGGTCAAGGAGGTGGAACGTTGGCTGCGTCCGAACCTCGGTTACGACGCCGGTTGACGCCCGACTGCGCCTCGGCCTCACGGGTCTGCTCGACTTCGTCGAGCAGCGTGGCGATGCGCTCGAAGGCGCTGCCCGGAGTCTCGCCTCCCGCCTCGATCGACGGCAACGGCACGGGCTTCGGCGCCTTCGGGCTCTGAGAGCGGCGTACCGCCGACAGGATGATCGTGTTCACGAAGCCGAGCACGAGGAGCGTCGCGCTGATCCCCCACATCATCCGGGGGCCGACAGCGACTGTGACGGGCCCGGCCGCGAGCGTCCCGATCAGCGTGAACGTCTGCACGAGGCTCCCGAGCACCGCGAACATCTGCCCCCGTCGCTCATCCGAGACGACCTGCTGGATCAAGGTCATGTTGCAGACCAGGCCGATCCCGTTGCCCACTCCGAAGATGACGGCACCGACACACCCGATCGCGAGGTTGGGGCTGAGGGCGCACATCGTCACGCCGGCCGCGGTGACGAGAAACGAGACGAGGTAGCCGCCGTACGCCGACAGCCGCTCGATGAACCACACGGCCACGACGTTGCCGGTCAGAATGCCTGCGGCCGAGAAGGCGACGAAGATGCCGAAGCCGACATTGCCGGCGCCGTACGCCTCGGTCGTGAGCACGATCTCCGACACGTTGATGCCGGCGTACGCCAGCGTCGCCCAGCTCCAGATCAGGGCGATCGCCGAGAGGTGGCGATCGCTGCGAACGAGCGCGAGGCCCGCGCGAACCTCACGCCAGTGCGTGCGTCCGATGCGGGCCACCACCTCAGACTGGAGCCGGTTGCCGATGCGTACGAGGAGCAGGGCCGAGAGGAGGAAGCTGACCGAGTTGAGGGCGTACACCGTGCTCGAGCCGAGCAACGCGATGCCGATCCCTGCCATGACGGGCCCTATCAGGGTTGCCATGTTCTCGGCACCCTGCATGAGGGCGTTCGCCGCGACGAGCGAGTCCTTGCGCACGAGGTTCGGGATCCCCGAGTAGCAGGCAGGGCGGAAGAAGGCCGCGGAGAAGCCCGCTACCGCCGAGAGTGCGACGATGGCGGCCGGCGAGTCGACGAACGGCAGGGCGCCGAAGGTCAGCGCGCCGCCGAGATCGGACAGGATCATCATTCGCTGGCGTGACCAGCGGTCGATCAACGGCCCGACGGCGATGCCGAGGATCACGCCCGGCAGGAGCTCGGCGAAGAGCAGGATGCTGACCCACCAGACGGAGCCCGTCTGGTTGTAGAGCGAAATGCGAACGGCGAAGAAGGCCGTCCAGGTCCCGAGCGCCGAGATCAGTCGCGCCAGCAGGAGGTTGCGGTACGCGCGGTGCTCGGGCATGCCGACGATCGCGAATTGCGAAGTGAACTGGGCCAGCATCCTGGACGAGCCTACAACCTCGGTCATACGGCGTCTGCTGTCCGAAAAGGACGTGTTCGTACCGTAGAGTGGCGCCGATGGCCCGCCGTCCCTGGACTCACGAGCAACTCGTCGCCGGCGTCCGGGCAGGAGACCAGCGGGCGCTCGCACGGTCGATCTCGCTCGTCGAGAACCGCGACCCTGGTGCCCTGGCGGTCGTTCAGGAGCTCTATCCGGAGACGGGGGCCGCTTTTGCGGTCGGTATCACCGGACCACCGGGCGTCGGCAAGTCCTCCCTGATCGGGGCGCTCGTCCGGCACGTTCGGGGTCTCGGGCTGTCGGTCGGCGTCGTCTCGGTCGACCCGTCGAGCCCGTTTACCCAGGGGGCCCTGCTCGGCGACCGAATCCGCCTCGTCGACCACTTCCTCGACCCCGGTGTGTTCATCCGCTCGATGGGCACCCGCGGGCATCTGGGGGGGTTGGCCGAGGCGACGCTCCAGTCCTTCCTTCTGCTCGATGCGGCGGGCCGGGACATCGTCTTTCTCGAGACGGTCGGCACAGGTCAGAGCGAGGTCGAGGTGATGAGCATCGCCGACGAGGTCGTGCTCGTCCTCATGCCCGGTTCGGGCGATTCCGTTCAGGCACTGAAGGCGGGGATCATGGAGATACCGGACGTGATCGCAATCAACAAGATGGACCAGCCAGGCGCGAAATCGATGCTGAACGACATCCGTACGGTCATCTCGCTCGATCCCGAGTCCGAGCGCCGACCCACGATCGTTCTCACAGAAGCCGTGCGAGAGGAGGGCATCGAAGATCTCTGGAATGCGGTCGTGGAGCGGCGCGACCGCCTTGCCGCCGCCGGCGAGCTCGAAGAACGGCGCCGCCGGAATCTCGCGAATGAAGTGGTGTCCGCCGCCACTGCCCGAGCCCGTATCGTGATCGAGAATGCGATCGCAGACGATCCGGCGCTGACGGAACTCGTCGCCTCGGTGCAGCGGCGCCAGATCGACCCGTTGACGGCGGCCGAGCGGATCGTCGCGACGGTTCTGGGGGAGGAGTCGCGTGACGCGGCCGACGCTCGCTGACCTCGTCGCCGCTCAGGAGCGCCTCGCGGGGATCGCCCGGGTCACGCCGGTGCTCTCGTCCGGCACGATCGCAGGGTTTGTGGGTCGCGCCGTCTTGCTCAAGGCCGAAAACCTCCAGCTCACCGGTTCCTTCAAGATCCGCGGTGCCTACAACACGATTGCGCAGCTCACCGACTCCGAACGGCAGGCAGGCGTCGTCACCGCGAGTGCCGGCAACCACGGGCAGGCCGTGGCATGGGCTGCGCGTCAGGCGGGTATCGCTGCCACGATCTTCGTCCCCGAGGGTGCGCCTATGACGAAGGTGGACGCTGCTCGGGGCTACGGCGCCACCGTCACCCTCGGTGGCGAGGGCTTCGACGAGGCGGTCGCGGCCGCCCGTCTCCACGTCGAGACAACCGGAGCGACCTTCGTCCACGCCTTCGACGACCCTCGAGTGATCGCCGGCCAGGGAACCATGGGTCTCGAACTGGCCGAACAACTTCCGCCCGGCCCGGGGACGGTCGTGATCCCCGTCGGAGGTGGCGGCCTGGCCTCGGGAATCGCGATCGGGTTGCGGGCGCTGCGGCCGGAGCTGTCGCTCGTCGGGGTTCAGGCCGCTGCGTGTGCGCCGTTTGCTGGACGGGCGCCCGTCGGGCCAACGATCGCAGACGGCATTGCCGTGAAGTATCCGGCCGAGCTCACCTCGGCGATCCTTCGCGATCTCCTCGACGAGGTCGTCGTCGTCGACGACGAGGCCATCTCACAGGCGCTCGTGCTGCTCCTCGAACGCTCAAAGCTCGTCGTAGAAGGTGCTGGAGCGGCGCCTGTAGCCGCGCTGCTTCAGGGCCTCGTGCCCGGCAGCGACCCGGTCTGCGCCGTTCTCGCGGGAGGCAATATCGACGCCACGACCCTCGTCTCGGTGACGCGTTTCGGCCTCACGTCGTCCGGTCGCTACCTCGTCGTCGCGATCATGATTCCCGACCGGCCGGGGCAGCTGGCGCGCATCGTGGCCGCAGTCGCGGCGCAGCGGGCAAATGTGCTCTCCGTCACCCACCATCGCGAGGGGCGAAACATCGGCGTGCTCGAGACGGAGGCAGAGCTGACGCTCGAGACGCGCGACGAGGAGCATTCGCAGGCGCTGATCGCGGCCCTGGCGGCCGGGGGTTTCGCGGTGCGCCGTTTGACGTAAGGGCCACGACGCCAGGCTGTAGGGGCGAGGCGCAGCCTCGACCGGCTCGTAGGCCGGCGGGCCGGCCCCTTTAGGGATCACGCGAAGCGTGCAGAAAGCATCAAGCGGACACCCGGGAGACAGGCTGAAGCCTGTCGCCGTGCCTGCCGTGCCTGCCGTGCCGCCGCGCCGTGCAGTGTGGAGGCTTGCCTAGCCGTAGACTCACGCCGATGGCGACCTGTGCCGCATGCGGGAGGGAGAGCGCTGACGACGTGCGCTTCTGCGCCGGCTGCGGCAGTGTGCTCGCTGCTCCGGTAGCCCCACGCGAGGAGCGGAAGGTCGTGACGGTCGTATTCGCCGACCTCGTCGGCTCTACCGCTCTGGCCGAGCGAAGCGACCCCGAGGACGTGCGGGCAATGCTCGGAGCACATCATGCTCGCGTGCGAACGGACCTGGAGCGGTTTGGCGGCACGGTCGAGAAGTTCATCGGCGACGCAGTCGTCGCCGTGTTCGGGGCCCCGGTCGCCCACGAGGACGATCCGGAACGTGCCGTACGCGCGGCCCTCGCCATCCGGGACGCGGCGACGGAGGCCGGCGTCGCGTTGCGGGTCGCGGTCAACACGGGCGAGGCACTCGTCACGCTCGACGCCCGACCGTCGGAAGGCGAGGGCATGGTGGCCGGAGACGTCGTCAACACCGCGGCCCGCATCCAGTCGGCGGCACCGGTGAACGGCGTCCTCGTTGGCGAGTCGACGTACCGTGCGACCGCGCACGTGATCGAGTACGGGCCGGCGGCGTCGATCGAGGCGAAGGGGAAGAGCGAGCCGGTACCGGTGTGGGAGGCCGTCGCACCGCGATCGCGGTTCGGCAGCGACGTCGAGCAGGCGCCGCTGGCTGCGCTCGTAGGCCGCGAGCGCGAGGTCGACGTGCTGCGCGACGCGCTCACCCGGGCGCGTCAGGAGCGTGAGCCGCAACTTGTGACGCTCGTCGGCGTCCCCGGGATCGGCAAGAGCCGGATCGTGGCCGAGCTGTTCTCGATCGTCGACGCCGACCCCGACATCATCGTCTGGCGCCAGGGCCGCTGCCTGCCCTATGGGGAAGGGATCAGTTACTGGGCGCTGGGCGAGATGGCGAAGTCGCAGGCGGGCATCCTCGAGAGCGACACCGCAGCGGAGGCGGAGCGGAAGCTCACGGAGGCGGTCACGGCGCTCGTCCGCGAGCAATCCGAGGTGGACTGGGTTACCGGGCACCTGAAGCCGCTTGTCGGGCTCGGCTCCGAGCTGGGTGCCGGGGGCGATAGCCGCGGCGAGACGTTCGCCGCGTGGCGGCGCTTTTTCGAGTCGCTCGGAGAGCAGCGCCCGACGGTTCTCGTGTTCGAGGATCTCCACTGGGCGGACGACGGGCTGCTCGATTTCGTGGACGGCCTCGTCGACCGCGCCACCGGCGTGCCGCTGCTCGTGCTCTGTAGTGCGCGCCCGGAGCTGCTCGTCCGTCGCCCGGGATGGGGTGGTGGCAAGGCGAACGCGGTGACGCTGTCGCTCTCGGCGCTGTCGGACGAGGACACGGCGCGCCTGATCGCAGAGCACCTGGCACAGGCGGTGCTGCCCGTGGAGATGCAACAGACGCTCCTCCGGCGGGCCGACGGGAACCCTCTCTTTGCCGAGGAGTACATTCGCATGCTCCGCGATCGGGGCCTCCTGCGCCGCGAGGGCGGCAGTTGGCGGCTCGACAAGACCGACGTCGGTGTCCCCGAGACCGTGCAGGGAATCATCGCCGCCCGGCTCGACGCCCTCGAGCAGAACGAGAAGGCGGTGTTGCAGACCGCGTCCGTGGTGGGGAAGGTCTTCTGGCTCGGCTCGGTCGCGGCGATCGCGGGGATCTCCGCCTGGGAGGCGGAGGAGAGGTTGCACGCGCTCGAGCGCAAGGAGTTCGTCCGCCGTGACCGCCGCGCCTCGGTCGCGGGCGAGACGGAATACGCGGTGCGCCACGTGCTCGTGCGCGATGTCGCCTACGGCCAGATTCCGCGTGTGCGTCGCGCCGACCTGCACGTTCGTGCGGCGCAGTGGATCGAGTCGCTCGGGAGCGACCGGTCGGAGGACCGCGCGGAAATGCTGGCGCACCATTACGTCGCCGCACTGGATCTGACCCGGGCGGCAGGCGGCGACACCTCCCCGCTCGAGGAACCTGCCCGGCAGGCGTTGCGTGCGGCCGGTAACCGCGCCTACGCGCTGAGCGCCCTGGAGTCGGCGGCGAGTCTCTATGCCAAGGCGCTCGAGCTCTGGCCCGCGGATGATCCCGCCTATCCACGCCTGCTGCTCGAGCTCGGCGAGACGCTCCTGTGGATGCGGAACGAGGGCGTGCCGGAGCTGCTGAAGGCCGCCGGTTTGCTCCTTGCCGCAGGGGAGGTCGAGGGTGCGGCAGAAGCCGAGTCGCTCCTCGCCTGGGTTCACTGGGTCAGCGGAGCACAGGAGGTGGCGCGGAAGCATTTCGAGCACTCGGTCGAGCTCATCGCAGGTCTCCCCGAGACACGGGGCACGGCAAAAATCCGGGCGGGAGCCTGGCGTGCGGATCTGCTCGCAAACGAGCACCCCTCCCTCGAGGAGGGCAAGCGCATCGTCGCGCTCACCGAGGAGCTCGGCACGACCGTGGACATCCTCAACGCCCGGATCACCCTGGGTCTGGGCCATACCTACCACGGGGACCCGCGGGCGTCGATCACGGAGCTGGAGCTGGCGGTCGACCAGTGCCTGCAGGCGAACTCGCACCTCGCCGTACGCGCCTACCTGAATCTTGCATCAATCCTCGGCACCGTCGGCGACCTCCCGCGCTCGGCCGAGCTGCATCGCGAAGCGCTTGAGGTGGTGCGCCGACTCGGGAGTTTCCAGGGGCGCTGGCTCGCAGCCGAGTGTGTGCTGGACGACTACATTGCCGGTGCCTGGGACGCGGCGACGGCGGGCGCGGCATCGTTCCTCGAACAGCGGGGTGAGTCGGCCGAGTACATGGATCACGCCGTGCACCATGTGCTCGCGGCCATGGCCGCCGCCCGCGGTGACCTCCGTGGCGCGGACGCGCACGCTCGGGTCATGCTCGTCCGCGCCCGCGAGATCGGTGATCCCCAGGCGTTCTGGGGGCCTCTCGGCGTCTGTGCCCGCCTCGCACACGAGATCGGCGAGCGCGACGCGGCGCAGTCTCTGGTCGGCGAGCTCGTCGCCGCCTTGTCTGCCGCTGAGTCGTTCCAGATCGAGGTGTTCCAGCTCGACGGCTTCGTTGCCGCGGCGGCACTCGGCTTCGGCCACGAGCTGGGAGCCCACCTCGGCAAAGCCGCGTACGGCAGCCCCTGGGTCGAGGCGTGCCGGCACATCGTCGAGGGTCGCCTGGATGAGGCAGGCGACACGTTGCACGTCCACGAGGCGCATTCCTACGCTGCGATGGTGCGGCTCCTCGAGGCCGAGCGTGCCGGGCGAGAGACGCCCGGGCTGCGTGATGCGATCGGCTTCTACGAGAGCGTCGGGGCGACCGCTTACCTCACACGTGCCGAAGCGCTGCTCCGCAACGTCGGCTGACCGGCGTGGCTGCGCCTCGCGAGGGAGACGCA
>JANOUB010000116.1:0-2711 GCA_031416615.1 Thermoleophilia bacterium | reverse complement strand
CGTAGCCGCCACGGGCGGCCTCGTCGAGGAGTTGGCGCATCGAGACGAGCGGCATCTTCCGGATCTCCCTCTTCGTGGTTGTCGCTGACGTCAGCGTACTTACCGCGAGGTCATTGATTCCGGGCGCCAATTCGGAGTCACTCGTCCAGGCGGCGCAAGGTGCCCGAAACAGATGTACCGAAGACGGTGACGGTGATACGATCAGGGGAATGGTTTTGCTTCTTACGTGACGCAAGGGAGAGGACGGCGGCAGCCGTGACGGTCTCCCCCTGAGCCTCTCTCGCGAGAGGCTTTTTTGTACCCCGGGACGAACAAGACGGAGACGATGGAGCGCTACGACCCACAATCGATCGAGGCGAAGTGGCAGAAGGTCTGGGCCGACGAGCGGTCCTTCCACGTCCCGAATCCCGACCGCTCCGAGTTGTCCAGTGATCGCAGCAAGTCGTATGTGGTCGAGATGCTGCCCTACCCGTCCGGCGATCTTCACATGGGGC
Source organism: Thermoleophilia bacterium (assembly GCA_031416615.1). Lineage (GTDB taxonomy): Bacteria > Actinomycetota > Thermoleophilia > Gaiellales > Gaiellaceae > Gaiella. The sequence goes on along the minus strand of JANOUB010000116.1, from coordinate 2,217 downwards.
ACACGCTGAACTACACGATTGGTGACGTGATCACGCACCTGCGCCGCCGTCAGGGGATGCAGGTCCTGCGGCCGATGGGGTACGACGCCTTCGGCCTGCCCGCCGAGAACGCCGCGATCAAGGAGGGCGGGCACCCCCGCATCGTCACCGAGCGCAACATCGTCTCGATCCGCGAGCAGATGCACCGGATGGGGTGGGCGTTCGATTGGAGTCGCGAGATCTCGACGCACGATCCTGCCTACTACCGGTGGACGCAGTGGCTGTTCCTCCGTTTCTACGAGCGCGGTCTCGCCTATCGCAAGGAAGCCCCCGTCAAGTGGTGTCCGAACGACCAGACGGTGCTCGCGAACGAGCAGGTCGTCGACGGTCGCTGTGAGCGCTGCGGCGCCGAGGTCGAGGCGAAGAGCCTGACACAGTGGTTCTTCCGGATCACGGACTACGCCGATGCGCTGCTCGACGAGATGGATCTGCTCGAGCACTGGCCGGAGCGCGTCCTCACGATGCAGCGCAACTGGATCGGGCGCTCGCATGGTGCGCGCGTCGTGTTCAGCGTCGAGGGGAGTGGGGAGGAGTTGCCGGTCTTCACGACCCGTCCGGACACGTTGTTCGGGGCCACGTTCTTTGTCCTCGCACCCGAGAATCCGCTCGTTCCGCAACTCGTTGCCGGCTCGGCGCACGAATCTGAGGTGCTCGACTACGTTCGCCGGACAGCCGCACGCTCGGAGGTCGAGCGCGAGGAGAAGGAGAAGGACGGCGTCTTCACGGGACGCTTCGCAGCCAACCCCGTCAACGGCGAGTCGATCCCGATCTGGGTGGCCGACTACGTCCTGATGGGCTACGGCACCGGCGCGATCATGGCTGTGCCGGCGCACGACGCGCGTGACCACGCGTTCGCCGAGCGCTACGGGATCGAGGTCCGGCCCGTGGTCGTACCCGATGGCGACGAGCTGCCGGAGGGCGGTGCATTCTCGGCCCATACCGCGAGCGAGGTGCTCGTCAACTCCGGCGAGTTCGACGGCCTGCCGAGCCCCGAGGCGAAGGAGCGGATCGTCGCCTGGCTCGCCGGCCGTGGACTTGGCGAGGCGACGATCGGCTACCGGTTGCGCGACTGGCTGTTTTCCCGGCAGCGGTACTGGGGTTGCCCGATTCCGATTGTCCATTGCCCGGCCTGTGGGGAGGTTGGCGTTCCGGACGATCAGCTGCCCGTCGTCCTGCCTGAGATCACGGAGGTTGCTCCGAAGGGCCGCTCGCCGCTCGCCGCGGCCGCGGGGTGGCTCGAGACGACGTGCCCCACGTGCGGTGGCCCGGCGACGCGGGAGACCGACACGATGGACACGTTCGTCGACTCGTCGTGGTACTTCATTCGTTACACCGACCCGGCGAACACCGAGTTGCCGTTCGACCGTGAGATCGCCGACTACTGGTTGCCGGTCAACCAGTACATCGGTGGCGTCGAGCACGCGGTGCTCCATCTCCTCTACGCGCGCTTCTTCACGAAGGTGATGAACGAGCTCGGCCTGTGCTCGTTCCGCGAGCCGTTCGCACGCCTGTTCAACCAGGGGATGATCACGGCGGCGGGTCACAAGATGTCGAAGTCCAAGGACAACGTCGTCAACCCGCTCGACTACGCCGATCGCTACGGCGCCGACACGGTGCGGCTGTACACGCTCTTCATGGGCCCGGCCGACGAGGACATGGACTGGCAGGACAACGGGCTGGAAGGAATCTGGCGCTTCCTCAACCGTCTCTGGCGGATCGCGCACGAGCAGGCGAGCGCGGGCGTGGCCGCCGGCGACCCGGGCGACGGTCCGCTGGCGCGCAAGGCACATCGCACGATCGCGAAGGTGACAGATGACATCGACCGGAGGTTCTCGTTCCACACACCGATCGCGGCCGTGATGGAGCTCGTCAACGAGATCCAGCGGTCTCCCGACGACCCTGCTGCCCGCTTCGCGACCGAGACGGCGGTTTCCCTGATCCAGCCCTACGCGCCGCACGTGGCTGAGGAGCTCTGGGGCGTGCTCGGTGAGGGAAGGTTGTGGGAGCGGGCCTGGCCGGAGGCCGATCCTGCACTTCTCGTCGAGGATGAAGTCGAGATCGTGGTGCAGGTGAACGGCAAGGTGCGCGACCGGCTTCGCGTTGCGGCGACGACCGGCGAGGACGAGCTGCTTGCCCTCGCGCTTGCCTCGGAGCGTGTGCAGGCGCATCTCGACGGCA
>JANOUB010000115.1:0-2275 GCA_031416615.1 Thermoleophilia bacterium | reverse complement strand
GGTGGGCATCCCTCTTTAGGGGGATTTCCCTCCAGATGCCGCGAGGTCAGGATCCGACGGTCTACCTCAGTGAGAGAAGCGTCAAGCAATGAGCCCACGCCGATAGCCCACAGCTACGGCGTGGGCTCTACTGCGAGCCTGGAGCTTCGCCAGTAGATGCCGCACATGGGATTTCACCGTCTCCTCGGAGAGAAACAGGCGCTGACCGATCTCGCGGTTCACGAGACCGTCTGCGACAAGCTGCAGCACCTCGATCTCGCGGGCCGTCGGGTCCTGCGTCAGTTCGCGGAGAGCCGGTGGGTTGAACGGAATCACAGAGCCCGAACGGCTCGTGCTGCGACGTGCCGCAGCTGCCTCGAAACGGCGGCTGTGATCACGGTAGCGGCTCAGGATCTCCTTGCGTTCAGCGGCGTCCATGACCGCTTGTATCGGCGCCCCGCAGCGCGTCTTTAGCCCAACTCTGCCCAATCGGGAGACATTCACCCACCGTGGGGGAGTCGACTCGATCGTTGCTCCCGCGCCAAGTAGGCGCCCGAACGCGCCATAGATGCCTGCCCGCGCGGCACCGCCGAGAGCTTTCCCAGAGGCTTGATCCTTCCCCCGGAGGAACGTTCAAGGCGAAGCGGGCGGCTCAGCGGGGAAGGAGCTACGCAGCGAGCGACGCGAGCTCGCGCAGCGCGGCGAGCCGCGACAGCGCTTGCCCTTCGAGCTGGCGAACGCGCTCGCGGGTCAGATCCAGCTCGTGACCGATCGCCTCGAGGGTCCACGGCTCACCCTCGAAGCCGAACCGCAACTCGAGAATCCGGCGTTCCCGCTCCGGCAAGGCATCGAGAGCCCGCCGGACACCCTGGCGCCGCAACGACCCCTCCGCCTCCTCGAACGGATCGGCCGCCTCACGATCGGCGAACAGGTCGCCGAGCTCACCCTCGTCGTCAGCACCGACCGTCTGGTTCAACGACACGGACGCGTGTGCGGCACCGAGCGCCTCGTCGACATGCTGGATCGGCAGGCCCGTCGCCTCGGCGAGCTCTTGCTTGGTCGCCTCACGCCCCAGCTCGACCTCGAGCCGCCGTGCCGCCCGCGACAGCTTCTGCTGCCGCTCCACGACATGCACCGGCACCCGAATCGTGCGCGCATGGTTCGCCACCGCACGCTGCACCGACTGACGGATCCACCATGTCGCATAGGTCGAGAACTTGAAACCCCGACGCCAGTCGAACTTCTCGACGGCGCGGTTGAGGCCGAGCGTCCCCTCCTGGATCAGGTCGAGGAACGGCACTCCCAGACCGCGGTAGCCCTTCGCGATCGACACCACGAGCCGCAGGTTAGACTCGATCATGCGCCGTTTCGCGACCGGGTCGCCCCGTTCGATGCGTTTCGCGAGCGTCACCTCGCCGGCGGCGGTCAACAGCTTGTGACGACCGACGTCTGCCAGGAACAACTGCAACGAATCCGCGGCGCCAGATAGCGGCTCGGCAGCCCAAACGGCAGCCTCGGCCTCCTCCTTCTTCCGTTCGGCGTCCGCCAGCAGCTTCTTCGCGTCGGCGTCAGCCTGCGGTTGACCAACCTCGAGACCGATGGCCTCGAGCTCGCGTGTGATCTGCTCGGCTTCCTCGTCGTTCAGTTCGTGCTCGAGGGCGAACGCCTCTAGCTCTATCGGTTCCACCCAGCCGCGCTCCTCGGAGCGCTCGATCAGAGCCTTGATCTGATCGGAGTCGAACAGTTCGGTCAGCTGGTTCTGCGTCAAGAGGGTGTTTCAGTCCTTTCGCGTATCCCGGTGTGCACAATCTCCATTGACTCTATGCAGGTTTGCCCCGTTTTTCCAGGGCTGGAACTCCGATCCGGCTGTCACAAGCTCACAACGCGACCTCTGGCACCGTTATTCCGGCGATCCGAGCGAACGGATCACCGCCCGCCCGGCAGCACCAAACATCAGCCAACGGCCGGACAGATGACGATAGAGGACCGGTCGGCTGCGTGTGTCACGCCAGATGAAAGATCCGGGCTAGCCGGCGGCGCGACGCGTCTTCTTCGGTGCCGAGGTCTTCCTCTTCGGTGCCGGCCTCTTCTTCGGTGCCGGCCCCTTGGCGCGCCGCTCCGCCAGCAGCTCGAGTGCCCGATCCATCGTCAAGCCCTCGACATCGTCCCCGCGGCGCAGGCTCGCGTTTGTCTCACCGTCCGTCACATACGGCCCGAAACGACCGTCCTTGACAACGATCGGCTTCCCCGAGCCCGGATCCGGGCCGAGATCCTTCAGCGGCGGCTTTGCCTGCCC
>JANOUB010000114.1:0-6496 GCA_031416615.1 Thermoleophilia bacterium | reverse complement strand
GCCGGGAAGCTGCCAGAAGAGGCGCTCTGCGCCCCAGAAGCAGCCCATTCCGAAGATGGCCGTCTCGATTCCCTCGGGAAAGGGCGGCTCGAGCGGCGTGTCGAGCACGACGTGGTGCTCGGTGATTGGCATGGCGCCCGGGCGGCCGGGGAGCGTGTCCTCCGGCGCGGGCATGGATTGAGACTTCCGTGTGAAGAGCATGTTCCTACGGTATCGGCAGGGGGCGAAGCGTTACACGCGGCCGACTCCACTCCCTACCAGATGACGCGTGTCGGATCGTGCGCGGTGATCCGCTCATCGCGCGTCACGAGGAGCGCGTTCTCCGAGACCGCGGTTGCGTAGATGAGACGATCGAGGGGATCACCCGGGAAGTTCTCGGGCAGTCGGCCGGCCTCGATCGCGACGTCGGCCGTTATCGGCAGCGCCTCTACGCCATCGATATCCAGCGCCGTTCGCACCCAGGCTCGGACGCCCCGATCGAGGCGGATCCTTCCGCGTCGATCCAGTGAGGCCAACTCGAAGCAGCACGCCGTCGGGACGCCGAGGCGGCCTGCCCGGTCGATCCTGCGTCGGGTCGACGCAGGGAGCCTCGCGTCACCGTCGCTCCACCAGAGCCAGGCGTGGGTGTCGAGGACGATCACGGGAACTCTGGTTCCCAGTCCGGATAGAGCGGGGCGATGAGCTCTTCGTCCGAGACGAGGTACGTGACGCTCCCTTTCAACGACTTCGGTGGCTCCAGCGGCGCGATCTGCGCGACCGGCTTGCCGCGCTTCGTGATCACGATCGTCTCTCCACTCTCGGCGACCTCATCGAGCAGCGCGAGGCATTGCGCCTTGAATCGGCTGGCCGAGATCGTGCGCGACATGAGTCCTAGGGTAGCACCCATGTGGACATCATACTAGGACCATGGTCAGATTGAAATGGTCAGTGAGGGTCGTGGCCGCTCTGGTCAGGCGTGGGCGAGCGCTTGCGCGAGATCTGCCCAGAGCGCGTCGGCGGCTTCGAGCCCGACCGACAGTCGCAGCAGCCCCTCCGGGCACCGCTCCCCCTCCCAGCGATGCCGCGACTCGAGCTTCGAGCGGACGCCGCCAAGGCTCGTTGCGTTCTCGATCATCCCGGTTGCGATCTCGACGCAACGGGCTGCCTCGCCGTCGGCGACGTCGAATGAGACGAGAAATCCGAAGCCCGGGTAACGGACGGTCGTCACCGCAGGGTGGCCGGCAAGGCGTTCGGCGAGGACTCGCGCGGTCGCCTCCATCCGGTCGAGCCTCACCTCCAACGTCTTCAGGCCCCGCTCGAGGAGCCACGCCGTGTCGGCCGAGGCGACAAGGCCTGTCAGCCGACGCGTCAGGTGCAGGCGATCGAAGAGATCGTCGTCGTTGACGGTGGCAACGCCCGCTATGAGGTCGTCGTGGCCTGCAAGCACCTTCGTGGCGCTGTGCAGCGAGACATCGCAACCGAGATCGAGGGGGCGCAGGCGGAGCGGGGAGGCGAGCGTCGCATCGCAGACGACAGGTGCCGCGTGGGCGGTGGCCGCCTCGAAGTCCGGCATCGTCAGCATCGGGTTCGACGGTGCCTCGAGCAGGATCAGGTCGGCCCCTTCGGGCGGGGGCCCGGTCTGGTCGTACTCGACCACATTGACGCCCCATGGCCGGATGTGGTCGAACAGTTGCTTGTGGCCGTAGTAGGCGCCCTCGGCGAGCGCAATCGTGCCCCCGGGGGGCAACATCGTCAGCACGACGCCGGTCACAGCCCCCATGCCGGCAGGGAACAGCAGCGAGCGGCCGCCTTCGAGCGCCCCGAGCGTCTGTTCGACCGAGACGGCGTTCGGCTGCTCGGCGCGGGCGTAGGAGTAGGGGCCCGGCTCACCGGCCGCGTCGTAGGGCCAGGTGGCCGAGCGGTCGAGAGGAGCGGACACGCCCCGAATCTAGCTACTTCCCCCGCTGATGCCGTTCTGCCCTCCCTCTACACGTTTCTCCGCTGGAAGTAGCTGTAGGCTCGTTACGATGGCCGCCGATGAACTGAAGCGCACGCACCAGACGACGGAGGACAAGCTTCGCTGGCTCGGCGAGTTGCGTGAGGAGATCGCGCATGCAGGCAGCGAGACGGCGATTGCGAAGCAGCGTGCGCGCGGGAAGTTGCTGGCGCGGGAGCGGGTCGAGCGGCTGCTCGACCAGGGCTCGTTTGTCGAGCTCGACCGTTTTGTGCGCCACCGTGAGATCGAGTTCGGAATGCGCGACAGGCGCCCGCCGGGTGACGCCGTCGTGACCGGCTACGGGACGGTGTTCGGCCGGCCCGTCTGCGTGTTCTCGCAGGATTTCACGGTCTTTGGCGGCTCATTGAGCGAGGTGTTCGCGGAGAAGATCTGCAAGGTGATGGACATGGCGCTGAAGGTCGGTTGCCCCGTTGTCGGGATCAACGACTCGGGCGGAGCGAGGATTCAGGAGGGCGTCGTCTCGCTTGCGGGTTACGCCGAGATCTTCTGGCGGAATGTTCAGGCCTCGGGTGTCGTGCCGCAGATCTCGCTGATCCTCGGGCCGTGCGCGGGCGGTGCCGTGTACTCGCCCGCGATCACCGACTTCGTGCTGATGGCCGAGGGGACGTCGTACATGTTCATCACCGGCCCCGACGTCGTGAAGACGGTCACCGGTGAGGAGGTGACGCAGGAGGAGCTCGGCGGTGCGGCCGCGCACGCGTCACGCTCGGGTGTCGCCCACCTCGTCGCGGCAGGGGAGGAGGCGGTGATCGATGACGCGCGCTACCTGCTCTCGTTCCTGCCGCAGAACAACCTCGAGACGCCGCCGTACGCCGTGCCGGCCGACCCGGTCGACCGCGAGGCGCCCGAGCTCGACACGCTCGTGCCGGACTCTCCGCACAGGCCCTACGACATCAAGCGTGTGATTGGGGCGGTTGTCGACGACGCCGACTTCCTGGAGCTTCAGGCCGACTATGCGCAGAACATCGTGTGTGGCTTCGCACGGCTCGGGGGACACGCCGTCGGGATCGTCGGGAACCAGCCGAATGCGCTCGCCGGCGTGCTCGACATCGACGCCTCCGTGAAGGCGGCACGGTTCGTGCGAACCTGCGACGCATTCAATGTCCCGCTCGTCACCTTCGTCGATGTGCCCGGCTTCCTTCCCGGCACGGCGCAGGAGTGGGGCGGCATCATCCGGCACGGCGCGAAGCTCCTGTACGCGTACGCCGAGGCGACAGTGCCCAAGTTGACCGTGATCACGCGTAAGGCCTACGGCGGTGCCTACGACGTCATGAGCTCGAAGCACATCCGGGCTGACGTCAACGTCGCGTGGCCGACAGCGGAGGTCGCGGTGATGGGGCCGGAGGGCGCAGTCAACATCATTTTCCGCAACGAGCTCGCCGCGGCGGCGGACCCGGAAGCGCGGCGGGCCGAGCTGATCGCCGATTACAAGGAGCGGTTCGCGAACCCGTACTCGGCCGCGGAGCGCGGGTATGTGGACGACGTGATCGAACCGCGCCGGACGCGCCCCTACCTCATTCGGGCGCTCGAGATGCACCTCGCCAAGCGTGAGCCGACGCCAAAGCGCAAGCACGGCAACATCCCGCTGTGACACCCCGCAACACCGTCCCGGTCGAGCGCACCTGGGACGAACCAGGCGTTTTCTCGACCGTGGAGGCGTGGGAGGCCGAGCTCGAGGCGGTGCTCGCCGACCTGCCGGCGCTGGCTGCCTTCCAGGGCCGGCTCGGCGAGAGCGCCTCGGTCCTTGTCGAGGCGCTGCACACTCGCGACGAGCTGGCGCGGCGGGCGGGCCGAGTGTTCGTCTACGCGCTGCTGGGCTACGCCGTCGAGACGACCGACCCCGCCGCCGTGGCGCGCTCAGGCCGCGCTCAGGCCGCCGAGGCCCGGGTGATGGCCGCGACCGCCTTCGTCGACCCGGAGGTGCTCGCTCTGGGCGAGGAGTTGCTCCATGACTGGTCGGCGGCCGAGCCCGCAGTGGTCGTCTACGAGCACCACGTCGCTGACCTCGTCCGCCGTGCCGGGCACATCCGTTCGGCGGAGGTCGAGGAGGTACTGGGACTCGTCTCCGATGCCTTCTCCGGCCCGTTTACGGTCTACAGCGCCCTCGTCGACAGCGATGTCGTGTTTACACCCGCCGCGCCGGCAGTCGACGGCGAGCCGATCGAGGTCACGCAGGGGTCGATCGACGCGCTCCTCGCGAGCCCCGATCGCACGCTGCGGCGCAGCGCCTGGGAGAGCTACGCCGACGGGTACCTCGGCGTGCGAAACACCCTCGCGGCAAACCTCGCGAGCACGATCAAGCAGGCTGTGTTCTCGACGCGCGTCCGCCGGCACGCCTCGCCGCTCGCTGCCTCGCTTTCGGCCTCGAACGTCCCGGTCGAGGTCTTCGACAACCTGATCGCTGCGTTCGAGGCGAACCTGCCGACGTGGCATCGCTACTGGCGCGTGCGGCGGACGATCCACGGTGTCGAAGAGCTCGCACCCTACGACGTTGCGGCTCCGCTCGGGGCGTCCTCGCCTGTGCTCCCGTATGAGCAGTGCGTCGAGTGGATCTGCGCCTCGCTCGCGCCGCTCGGCGACGCCTACGTCGACATGGTCAGAAGCGGGTGCCTCGAGGAGCGGTGGGTGGACGTCTATCCCACCGCCGGAAAGATGGGCGGTGCGTTCTCCGCCGGCGCGCCCGGGACAGCTCCTTTCATCGTGATGAGCTTCGACGGAACGGCCGCGAGCCTCGGGACGCTCGCCCACGAGTTGGGCCACTCGATGCACTCCTACCTCGCATGGCGGTCTCAGCCGCAGGTCTACAGCCACTACTCGATCTTCGTCGCGGAGGTCGCGTCCAACTTTCACCAGGCATTGCTCCGCGCCCACCTGTTCGACACTGTCGACGATCGCGCGCTGCAGCTCGCGGTGCTCGAGGAGGCGATGGCGAACTTCTACCGCTACTTCTTCGTGATGCCGACACTCGCGCGCCTCGAACGGGAGCTGCACGAGCGGGTCGACCGCGGGGAGGGGTTGACAGCTGAGCTGCTCGGCGAGCGCACGGCCGACCTCTTCGCCGAGGGGTTCGGCCCCGACGTCGAGCTCGACCGGGAACGCGTCGGGATCACATGGGCTCAGTTCGCCCACCTGTACGAGCCGTTCTACGTGTACCAGTACGCGACCGGGATCTCGGGGGCGCACGCGCTCGCCCGAGGAGTGCTCGACGGCGAGACGGGCGCCGCCGAGCGGTACCTCGATTTCCTCTCGGCAGGCGACTCCGTGTACCCGCTCGACGCTCTGCGCCGGGCGGGCGTCGACCTGACCTCCCCGGCGCCGGTCGAGGAGGCGTTCGCGGTGCTCGCAGCGCTTGTCGACCGCATCGAACAGCTCGCGTAGCGCCGCCGTCAACGACTCGTGCTTTGCCTCAGCGACAGCCAGGATCTGCACCCGACGCGGTGAAGCTGAACGACTCCTACTTCAACTCGGCGCCGTACAACACGACTGTGTGGCGGAACCTCGTGATGTGCCAGGAGGTCGGGCACAATGTGCGCGTTCAGCCGTGGTCGGCGGAGTTGACGACGATGGTGTCACCCTCGACCGCGCCCAGGAGGCTGACCTGGGTGCCGTTCACCACGGAGGACGCCGCCTCGAGGGCGAGCGACGGCTCCACGCAGGGCTCGCTCGCGCCGGCGTTGTAGCCCGAGCAGAGACGGGCGTCGCCGCCGGCGCCGACGACCCAGCCGCCGACAGCGAGGGGCGGTTCGGCATCGGTCGAGATCGCCTCGGCGACGGACAGGCCGCCGCCGGGCAGCACCGCTCCGGAGGAGGAGGACGATGTGGTGGGAACGGCCGCAGGGTCTCTGCCGCAGCCGGCGAGCACGAGCGTCACCGCTACGCCCGCGACGAAGAAGAGCAGCGATCTCATGCCCTTCAGACGCCGCCGCTTCCGTCCAGGTCACCCATGGTGGCATCGTACGGCACAGCTCGCGGACACCGTTGATCGCCGCCAAGCTCTGCTCGGCTGGGTGCCCGGGTGAACGCACTTGAACACGGGTCTGTCTCGCCGTATTCGGGATCGGTCTTTACCCTGGCCCGGGGCACATGCAAGGAGAGGGTCACCGGTTCAGAGGATCGAGCTTGCTACGCGGTTCAGAGCCCGCGAGCGTCACCGCGACGGATCCGTGGAGCCCAGGCTCGGCGGGAACGCCGCCCAGCCCTCGTCCGCGAAGGACGCGAGTCCCGTGGCCTTCACACCCGTGTCCGAGACGGTGTAGAGCGCGTCGCCGACGACGAACGAGCGGCGGATCGGAATGCCACCGACGCGGCCCGCGTCACCCGGGCTCGCCTCGCCCTTGTGCGTGACCCGCCCGGTCTCGTCGATGCCGCCCCGGCCGACCCGGAAGCCGACCGCGCCGACGAACGGCTTCTCGTTGTACGCCTGCACCGGCAGCACGGCCAGCCGCGACGGGCCCCACCAGAGGAAGGCGTGGTGGTCGCTCTCGGCCTCCGACCAGGAGG
>JANOUB010000113.1:0-6923 GCA_031416615.1 Thermoleophilia bacterium | reverse complement strand
GACCTCGTCGAGAACGAGCAGGAGCACGTCGTGATCACCCGCCAGGGGAAGCCCGTCGCAATCGTGATGTCGGTCGACGAATGGGAGTCCTGGGAGGAGACGATCGGCATCCTCTCCGATCCGGAGGCCATGGACGTGCTGCGCGAGTCGGAGGAAGACGTGAAGGCGGGCCGCCTCGTCGACCTCGACGACGTCAAGCGAGATCTCGGGCTTGCCTGAACTCAGGCTGTCAAGACGCGCACGCGAGCTCCTGAACGACCTCCCGCTGAACACTCAGCATGCGGTCGTGAACGCGATGGATCGCCTGCTCCTCGATCCTCGCGAGAACGGCAAGCCACTCCGGGGCCGGATGCGCGGAACCTGGGTTGCAAAGGTCGGGAGCTACCGCATCCTCTACACGATCGAGGGCACCGAGGCAGTGGTGACCGTCGTCGTCCGCGCCGTGCTGCACCGAGCTGCGGCCTACCGCCGAACGTGAGGCGACCGAACGGAGATCCGGGGTCAGGGACGCCGCCTACCTGCTCGGCGTCTCGGCGGCGAGGCCGGCGCCCCGAAGCAGCTCGAGGTAGTGGGCGAGGGTCGTCGTGTTGCCAGCGGCGGCGAGCGAGAACTTCGTCGCTGGCGCCTTCGGCGGAACCCGACGCCGAGGGTGAGGAGCCCGATCAGGCCGGGAATGCCGAGCGCGAGGGGGAGGATCCCACCCGAGTTCAGCGTCTTCTTCTCCGCGACGGTGAGGCGGATCAGCGGGCTCGGCGGCGGCAGGCCGGCACCGCTCTCGGGCAGCACCGCGACGACCAGACCCAGAACGCCGCCGTTGACTGCGTGCACGTGCCAGGTGATCGTAGTCGACGCGCCTGCCGGAAGAGGATCGAGGTAGTGGGTCCTCTGCGATGACCAGTCCTCGGGATCGACGTAGACCCCGTCGCGCAGGCTGACGACGTTGAGATTGGCGATCAACCCGCTCACGCTCGTGGCCCCGTCGTTTCGGATCGTCGACCGGAACGCGAACTTGCCGCCGAGCTGCGTCGAGACCTCGGTTCGGTCGACCGTCACCAAGAGGCGGGCCGATGACTCGGCGGCCAGAGCCTGCACGGCGAAGAGCGGCACGACGAAGAGCGCGACGAGCAGAGCCACCGGCTTACGGAACCCGCTCACTTCGCCCAGCCTCCCCCGAGCCGGAGGAAACGCGAGCTCAGCACCGGCACGGCAGCCGCGAACACGATCGCGGCAACGAGCGGCGCGAGCAAGAACGACGCATCGTCGCTCCAGCCGTGGCCGTTGACGACGATCAGGCCGATGTAGTGCTCGCCTGAGGTGATCGGGTTGACGCGGAGCAGGAGCTCCCCAGCCCACCCTTTCTGCGCGCTAGAGGGCAGCTGCGTCGGCGCGAACAGGGCGAGCAGAAGGAACAGGCTGACGGAAAGGCTGACGCGGTTCGAGCGCGAAAGGATGCTGATGAGGACACCGAGCGAGGCGAGGAAGACGGCCAGCAGCGTCCCGACGACGAGGCCGGCCGCAAGCGCTTCGGCGACGACGCCGATTCCGCGGCCGAGGTACCAGGCGTAGGGGATCGTGACGGCGAACGCCCCGAGCCAGAGCGAGAGCGCGGCGGCGAGCTTGCCGGCGGCGAGCCGCTGCCGTGAGATCGGTGTGACGAGGAGGCTCTCGAGCGTGCCCCGCTCGCGCTCGCCGCTGATCGTGTCGGCAGCGGCGAGGAGCGCGAGGAGCGCGCCAAGCGCAATCGCGACCTGGAGCGTCAGGTTCACCGACTCGCGTTGCTCGAGGTAGTTGAGCGCCTGGTTTGTGGCGACGAGATACGAGACGACGCTGAGCAGCAGGCTGAGCGCGAAAGTGAGGGCGAGCGCGCGTCCGCCGAGCCAGAGATCGCGAAGCTCCTGTCCGGCGACGACCATCAGCCGGCCCCTGTCATCGAGAGGAAGGCATCGCTCAGGCGGGCACCCTCGAGCTCGAAGGCGAGCACCGGAATCCCCGCCTCGGCGAGCGCGAGCAGAGCCGCGGTCGCAGAATTCTCGCCTGCGCTCGCGAACGCGACAGCGAGCCCACCGGGCTGCCCGTCGGCGCTCTCGACGCTCGCGACCCCGGTGGCACCGTCGAGCGCGCGTCGCGCGTCCTCGACCCGCTCGGCCGGCACCCGGATGCGGGCGCTCCGCGGCGCGGCCGCCGTGCGAGCGACCTCCGAGACGGTTCCCTCCGCGGCGACACGGCCGCGGTTCAGGATCAGCACGCGGGTGCAGAGCTCCTCCACCTCGGCAAGCAGATGCGTGCTGAGCAGGACCGTCGCGCCACGCTCCTCGGCGAGGCCGCGGACGAGCCCGAGCACCTGCCGCTGCCCGGCCGGGTCGAGCCCGAGCGTCGGCTCGTCGAGGAAGACGACCCTGGGATCGTTCACGAGCGCGCGTGCGATCCCGAGTCGCTGGCGCATCCCGCGGCTGTAGGTCGAGACCAGCGAGCGGGCGCGCTCCGTCAGGCCGACCTCGGCAAGCAGGGCCGTCGTGACTGCCGCCGCGCTCGCCCGGCTCGAGCCGTAGAGGCGGGCGTAGAAGCGGAGAAACTCCTCGCCGGTCTGATGCTCCGGGTAACCGGCGCTCTCCGGCAGCACCCCGATGCACGTCCGGATCTCGGCCGGGCGCGTGTGCGGCGCGCCCGCGACGTGGAAGCTGCCCCGGGTGGGCGAGAGGATCGTTGTGAGGACGCGAATCGCCGTCGTCTTGCCCGCCCCGTTCGGGCCGAGGACGCCGAGGATCTCGCCGGCCTCGACCGCGAAACTCAGGTCATCGAGGGCGACGAGCGACCCGTACTCCTTGCGGACACCGTGTGCCTCCAGTGCAGCGCTCATCGGCCGCACCATAGGGAACCGAGATGAACGCTCAATGAATCTCCTGCCCCCTGAGCAACGGTCATGACAACTCCAAGCCGCTCGGTGGGGAAGGAGATTCATTTGGGCTGCGCCTTGGTCTCCAGGAAGAGGTAAAGCGCGGATAGTTCCCGCTACTCGAGTGAAAAATCAAGGCGAAGCCTTCCATGCAAGCTGCTTCCCCGTCGCCTCCACCACAGCCTGCTGACAGCGTCCCCACGGGGAAGTAGCAGCTAGTCATAGCGGAGCGCCGCGATCGGATCGAGCCGCGCTGCCCGGCGCGCAGGGTAGTAGCCGAAGAAGAGGCCGACGGCAACGGCAACAACGAACGCCAGCACGAGCGACCCCGGTACGACGACCGTCGGCAGGCCGGCGAAAGCGCCGATCAGCCTCGTCGACGCGATTCCGACGAGCAGGCCCGTGACGCCACCGGAGGTGCTGAGCACGACCGCCTCGATCAGGAACTGGGTCTGCACCGCCCAGGGATCGGCTCCGACCGACTTGCGGATTCCGATCTCCCGCGTTCGCTCGCGCACCGACACGAGCATCATGTTCATGATCCCGATCCCGCCGACGAGCAGGGCGATCCCGCCGAGCGCGAACGTGAGCAAGCGGAATGTCCCCGTCGCCTTCTGCTCCGCCTTTACCGACTCCGCCTGGTCCTCGGCGGAGAAGTCGTCGGCGTAGGCCGCAGGAAGGTTGTGCTGGCGCCGGAGAAGCTCGGTGATCGCATCCATCGTCACCTCGATCTCCATCGCGCTGCGGACGCGGACGCCGATGCTCTTCGTCGCAGTGCCGCCGAGGAGGGCGCGAAGGACGACGGAGAGCGGGACGTAGCTGCGGTTGTCGAGATTCTCGCCGGCCAGCTTTCCCTTGCGCGCCTGCACGCCGATCACCTCGAACTCGTGGCTGCCGACCCGGACGGTCTCGCCGATCGGGCTCCTGTCGGGAAAGAGCCTCGCCGCCGGGACGGTGCCGAGCACGATGACGCTGCGGCCGAAGTCGGCATCGGCGGCGGAGAGGAGCCGGCCGCGTCCGGCGGACTGGTTGTAGACGTCGGCGTAGGCCGGCGTGACGCCGTACAGGTGTGTGACCGTGTTGTTGCGCCCCGCCGAGAGCGTGATGCTCTCGAGGTCCTGGTGCGGGGCGACGGCATCGACCGTCGGTAGCTTTGCGATCGCCGCGGCATCCTCCGGCGTGAGCGTCCGCTCGGAGGCCGACTGACCCGTTCCGATCGTGATGAACTCGCCGTCCACGAGCACGACGTTGGCACCCAGGCGGCGGAGGCTGTCCGTGACCTCCTGCTGCGCGCCCGCGCTGACCGCGGTGACGGCGACGAGGGAGGCGACGCCGATCACGACCCCGAGCGCCGTCAGCATCGCCCGGAACCAGTTCGCGCGGAGCGCTGCGAGCGCGATCCGGAACTGCTCGAGCGTCCGTGTCATCGGACCGCGAGTGCCTCGTCGGCGACGAGCAGCCCGTCCGCGAAGCGGAGGATCCGCGTGGCCCGCTGCGCCACCTCGCTCGAGTGCGTGACCATCACGATCGTGCTCCCCTCCGCGTGGACGCGCTCGAGCAGCTCCAGCACCTCCTCGGCGCTGGCCGAGTCGAGGTTCCCCGTCGGCTCGTCGGCCAGAACGACACTCGGGCTCGTGACGAGCGCCCGGGCGATCGCGACGCGCTGCTGCTGCCCGCCGGAGAGTTGGTTCGGCTGGTGATCGGCCCTGTCTGCGAGGCCGACTGCGGCGAGCGCGTCGAGCACGCGGCGCCTCCGCTCGCGTGCCGGCACTCCCGCGTAGACAAGTGGCAGCTCGACGTTCTTGGCGGCAGTCGTGCGAGGCAGGAGGTTGTAGGCCTGAAAAATGAACCCGATCCGCGCGCCACGCCGCCGCGCGCGGTCCGACTCGGAGAGGTGCGACATCTCCTCACCGAGGAGCTTGTACGTACCGGTCGTCGGCCGGTCGAGACAGCCGAGGATTCCGAGCAGCGTCGTCTTGCCAGAGCCGGACTCGCCCATGATCGCGACGAACTCACCTTCGCGAACGGCGAAGCTCACGCCCCGCAACGCCCCGACCAGCACCTCGCCGGTCTGATACGCCTTCGTGACGTTCTCGAGCTCGAGAACGTTCACGCGCCACCGCCGGCCTCGAGCAGCACGCGCTCGCCCGCCTTGAGGCCTCTGCGGATCTCGACGATCTTATTGTCGGCCAGGCCGAGCCGGACGGTGCGGACGGACTGGGAGCCGGCCGCGTCCACCACCGTCACGGTCGCTTCCTCACCGTCCTGCGCCACCGCCTCGAGCGGGACGTACACGACATCGAGCCGCTTCGCGACGACGATCCGTACGCTGACGTTCATGCCGGGCTTGATGCCGGCGACACGCTCGAGGCCGATCCTGACCGGGAAGGTGACGACACCGCCATTCTGGACACCCGTCAACGACTCGAAGACGACGGTTCCGGGGTACCGCCTGCCGCCGAGCGCGTCCACGCTCAGGACCACCGCCTGGCCGCGGCGCACCTGGGCGACGTCGAACTCGCTCAGGTCGACGTCGACTGCGAGGTGGTCGAGATCGGCCACGACGGCGATCGGAGTCGAGAGGTCGACGGGCGAGCCGGGGACGCTGAGCAGCGCGGTGACGGTGCCGGTGCGAGGGGCGGCCACGGTCAGCCGTCCGGTCTGCTCGTGCGCTGTGACGACGCGAGCCTGGGCGGAGCGGATCTTCACGCGCGCGAGTGCGATCTCGACGGGTCCCGCCGGCCCACCGCGGCGGAGTAGCGCGTCCAGGTCGGCGAGAGCCTTCGTGAGGTCGACGCGTGCGGCGTCACGAACCGTCGGTGCGGGGCGTCGGACCTGGGCGAGCTTCTGCCGCGCGAGTGTCACGGCCAGCCGGCCGGCCCTCACCGAGGCGGCATCCGCGCGGAGCCTCACCGTCTGCAGCTCGCTCCGCGCCTTGTCGAGCTCGGCCCGCGCCGAGGCAATGGTGAGAGAGCTCGGCGGTCCCGTGGCATTCGCTAGCTTCGCGACGGCAAGATCGACCGCCGCCCGCACCGCCGCAACCGCCGTCGCGGTCGGCGCGCGCTGGAGCGCCTCGAGGTCGGCCTGTGCTTTCGTCAGCTCGAGTCGTGCCTGGGTCGCCTCGCTCGGAAGCGCGCCGCTCGGGAGCTCGGCGAGCTTCTGTTGCGCGAGTGCCACTGCGAGCTTCGCCGCCTCGACGGCTGTCGCGTTCGGCCCCGCCTGGAGCGCCTCGAGATCGGCCTGCGCCCGCGCCAGCTCCTGCTTCGCCGCGAGCACGTCGGCGGGGGTCGAGGGGCCACCCGCCTGCCCAAGCTTCCGGTAAGCGACGCCGACCGCGCGCTCGGCGGCCGCGAGGGCGACCGGCGTCGAACTGCGCCGCAGCACGGCGAGGTCGGCTTCGGCCTTGCGCAGGTCGAGTCGCGCCGCGGTCACCTCGGCCGTTCCGGGCCGCCCGAGCAGCGCGAGCTTGCGCTCAGCCGCGTCTGCGGCAACGCGAGCCGCGGTCAGCTCCACCGCCGACGGCGGCAACCCTCGCGCGGGGTCGGCGGTCTGCTTCAGCTGCAGCTCGAGCCGAACCGTCTCGAGCTCGCTCCGAGCCTGATCGAGCGCAACGGCGGCGGCACCGCCGTCGTCGAGCACTGCGAGCGGCTCGCCGGCCGAGATCCGCTCGCCCGGAGCGACCAGGTACCGGGCGAGGTGGCCGCTCACCGTGGCGAAGACGGCGTCTGCCGGGGTGGCGGCAGGCCCCGACCCGGAGGCCGAGCCCTGTGGCGCGGGTACCGCGATCGGGGTCGCCGAGCCGGAGGGGACAATCCGCCCGACCCCGCCGACGGTGAGGACGACGTCGCCGCGAGCGGCTTTCGCCGTCGGCACCGCCGTCGCGCCTCCACCGCCGCCGTTGAAGGGCCAGACGACGAGCGCCGTCGTGACGCCTGCGCCCAGCAGGACCAGTGCCACGAGGGTGCGACGGGGGGTGATCACATCAGTCATGGGCCGGAACGTACGACCCGCAGATGAACGCACCATGAAC
>JANOUB010000112.1:0-1696 GCA_031416615.1 Thermoleophilia bacterium | reverse complement strand
CGCGATCGCCGCAGCAGCCCGCTCGAGGTCGGCCCGGGGAATCACGCCACCCGTCGGGTTCTGCGGCGCATTCAAGATGACGAGGCGTGTGCGCTCGCTCAGCAGGCTCTCGAGCTCGAGCGGATCGAAGCTGAAGCCTCGGTCTTCGCGGAGCGGGAGCGGCACGGGTTTTGCCCCGGCAAAACGCACTGCCGACTCGTAGATCGGAAAACCCGGATCCGGATAGATGACCTCGTCACCGGGGCCGCAGGTCGCGAGCACGGTGAAGAAAAGGAAGGGCTTGGCGCCGTTCGCGACGAGGACGTGCTCGGGGTCGATCGGCACGCCACGCGATCTTGCGAGCGACGTCGCCGCCGCCTCGCGCAGGACGGGCAGCCCGGCCGTCTGGCAGTAGTGCGTCTCCCCCGCGCGAATCGCGGCGATCGCCGCCTCGGCGACGTGCGGCGGCGTCTCGAAGTCGGGCTCTCCGATCTCGAGGTGGATCACGTCTCGTCCTGTGGCCTCGAGGGCGCGGGCGCGGGCGAGCACTGCGAAAGCGCCCTCTGTCCCGAGGCGAGCTACTGCCTCTGTGACGTTCGGTCTCATCGTGGGCACCGCACCGCCTTGACCTTACGTGGTTCACTGGCGAGATGACCGCTTCGTCCGACCGGCGCTCGACGAGGGACGGGCGCATCGCAATGCTCGTGGCGGCCGTTGCGTGGTCGAGCGCGGGCCTCGCCCAGCATGCGCTCGACGCGACGCCCGCCACGCAGGTGCTCGGTCGAGCCCTGTTTGCGTTTCTGGCGTTGCTCGTGCTCGTGGCCGTGACGGAAGGCTCGGGGATCGTTACGTCTCTCCGTTCACTCGGCCGCTCCGGCGTCGCGGTGGCGGTGTTCCTGGCCATCTCGTCGGGGACGTTCTTCCTCGCTCTCAACTACACATCGGTCGCGAACGTGCTGTTCCTGCAGGCGGCCTCGCCGATGATGGCCGCACTGCTCGGCTGGGCTCTGCTGTCGGAGCGGATCTCCCGGCGAACCTGGTTCGCGATGGGCGTGGCGGCGGTCGGTGTCACCGTGATGGTGGTGGGATCGTTCAACGCGGGTGCCATGGCCGTCGTCCTGCCAATCGTGATGACCGCATCGTTTGCGATCGTGATCGTGATCACGCGGTACCGGCGCGACGTGTCGATGATGCCGGCGACATGCGCCTCGCAGGCGCTCGTCGTCGTCGTGATCGCGCCGTTTGCGTCGTTCGGGTCGGTGACGTCCTCGGATTGGGGCCTCTTCTTCGCCCTCGGGACGTTCCAGATGGGAGTCGGCCTCGCGCTTCTCACGGTCGGCGCCCGTCTCCTCCCGCCCGCGGAGGTCGCGTTGTTGTCGCTCCTCGAGCTGGTGCTCGGGCCGCTGTGGGTGTGGCTCGCGTACTCCGAACGGCCGAGTACGGCAACGCTCGTGGGCGGTGTGGTCGTGACGGCCGCGGTCGTCGTGCAGGCGACCGCGAGCGAGCTGCCCGCACGTGTGCCGGAGAGGGTGGCAGTGCCGGCTCCGGATTCGGGCTGAGCCCTCCCGGCGGCCACCGGCTCAGCCGCCGGCGGGCTTCGCCCGATACCCCGATGACCGCAGGCGGGCGACGACCTTGTCGCGGTGGTCGCCCTGGATCTCGATCGCCGCGCCCTTGACCGCGCCGCCTGTGCCGCAGTACCGCTTGAGGTCGCGCG
>JANOUB010000111.1:0-1960 GCA_031416615.1 Thermoleophilia bacterium | reverse complement strand
ATCTTGCGATGCTCGGAGATCTCGCTCCTAGCCTGGATACGGCAGGGAGCCGTTACGCTCAATACCAGGACAAACGTGACCTGTCCGACGAACAGCGTGTACGATCCCCTGCGATGATCAGGCTTCGCCAGACCATCGAGCGCGGCATGCGGCACCGCTGGCTGGGCCCGATCTTCGTGATTCTCTTGTCGTTCTTGCATTCGCGCGGGAAAACCCGTCCAGTTCGTCCCAGAGCCAGAGTTGCACTCCCCGTCGTCGCCATTATGGGCGTGCTCGTTGCCCTTCTTGGAGCCGTTGGAGCGGGCGCGAACCCGTCGATCCAGGAGAAGCGCGCGCAGGCGCAGGCGATCCTCGACCAGGTGCAGCAGCTCGACGGCGAGGTCGGCGACGCTGCCGAGCGTTGGAACGGCGCCAACTACAAGCTCGGGCTGATCGGCGACGAGCTGCGCTCGGCCCGGGTCGACCTCGTTCGCGCCAAGCAGGGCGTGAAGACCTCGCAGGCGCGAGTCGGGGAACGTCTCCGAGACATCTACATCAACGGCGAGCCTGCCGGCGCGGTCGAGGTGCTCCTCGGCGCGAAGAGCCTCCAGGAGATCGTGGACGTTCTCGACGCGACGAGCCGGGTCACGTCGCAGGACGCACGTATCGCTCGGGATCTGAAGACGTATCGCAAGCAGGTCGCGCAGCGCCAAGAGCAGCTTGTACGGGCCCGTGGCCAGCAAGCCGAGGTCGTGCAACAGCGCGCGGCAGAGAGGGCCGCAATCGAGGCGAAGCTGTCGGAACGGAAGCAACTGCTGTCGTCCGTGCAGGCCGAGGTGCAGCGTCTCGTCGCGCAGGAGCAGGTCAGGCAGGCCGAGCTGCGTCGCCAGGCAGAGGTTCGCCTTACGCAGCAGCAGGCCGCAGCGGCCGCCTCACGGCAGCAGGCTGCACGGCAGGCCCGTCTGAATGCCGAAGCCTCCTTCAACGAGGCGCCCGCACCGGCGGTGGAGCAGGTTGCGGCAAGCGACGCCACGCCATCCTCCGACCCGGTGATCCCGGCTGCTCCGCCTGCGGATGCGAGCAAGGGCGCGCAGGTTGTCGCGATCGCGATGCAGTACCTCGGCATCAAGTACGTGTGGGGTGCCGCGTCACCGTCGGTCGGGTTCGACTGCTCCGGCCTGACGATGTACGTCTTCAACCAGGTCGGCGTCTCGCTGCCGCACTACGCCGCGGCCCAGTACGGGATGGGCACGCCGGTCTCGAAAGACGAGCTCCAGCCCGGCGACCTCGTGTTCTTCCGTGGCCTCGGCCACATGGGCATGTACATCGGCGGCGGCAACATGATTCATGCGCCGCGCACGGGAGACGTCGTCAAGATCTCGTCGCTGTCCGAGTCGTACTACGTCGCGAATTGGGTTGGCGCGCGGCGGGTGCTCTGATCGCGGCGAAGACGACGAGGCCTCCATCCGGACGGGGAGCGTCCTCGAGGCCCTTCGGTACGGAGATGCAACGCCCACGCACAACGGTGGACCCAGGGTTAGGCGCCTGCGCAGGGCGGACCGGCAGTCTGTTATCTTCACGTATGTGAAGATATCTACTCTTCCTTTGGACGTGGGGGCGGATGCGTGCGGGGCGCCGCGGGTTGCGAGCGATCAGCTCGAGCGGCTGCGGTCGGCTCTGCCGGAGGCGGCGGCGCTCGATCTCGCCGAGACGTTCCGGTTGCTGTCGGATCCGGGTCGGCTGCGGCTGATCGCCGCGCTCCTGAACGCGGATGAACTGTGCGTCTGTGATCTCTCCGAGGCGACGGGGCTCTCGCAGACGGCCTGCTCGCACAACCTCCGTCTTCTCCGTGCCCAGCGGCTTGTCCGTTACCGCAGGCAGAGCCGTAATGTCTACTACACGCTCGACGACGAGCACATCCGGGTGCTGCTCGAGGTGGCGTTGCAGCACGTGGCGCACGGATGAGCGGCGAGCACGCACA
>JANOUB010000110.1:0-6262 GCA_031416615.1 Thermoleophilia bacterium | reverse complement strand
CTCGGGCGCATGGTCGAGCTCGAATGGTCGGTCGGGGGCGAGAATTTCGGTCGCGTCCCCTGCGACGGGCTGATCTGCTCGACGCCGTCGGGCTCGACGGCCTACAACCTCTCGAACGGCGGCCCGGTGCTGATGTGGGGCCTCGACGCGATGGCGCTCACGTTCGTGGCCCCCCATGACCTCCGCGCCCGGCCGTTCGTCGTTCCTCGCGGTCGCGACCTCCTCGTCTGGAACCGGACGGCCGACGTCGGCTGCGCCGTGCTCGTCGACGGCCATCGCGTCGCCGACGCGGAGCCGGGAGCGAACGTGTCGATCAGGCTTGGTGAGAAGCGTTCGCTCATCGGCACGCTCCCCGACGCGACGTTCGTCCGCCGGTACCGGCAGAGCTTCGGGAGCTCGTCGTAGGGGAGAGGCGCATGTGCCGTCCCGGTGTGACTGGCGCTGCGCGGTTGACGGCGGTTTAGGCTGCGCCTCGCCCCTACGGGAACGGTGTGCATTCCTGGCCCGTCGCTGCCTGACAGATGTGAAGCACGCGCCGCCGGTCTACGATCTCCACGATGCTGCGACGCCTCCGGATCGAGAACCTTGTCCTCATCCGTGAGGCCGAGCTGGAGTTGGGACCGGGGCTGAACGTGCTGAGCGGTGAGACCGGTGCCGGCAAAACGATCTTCGCCCAGGCGATCGGGCTTCTGCTCGGCGTCAAGGGTGACGCGGCGGCGGTCGGCCCGGCCGCCGCCGAGGCGTATGTGGAAGCCGAATTCGACGTCCCCGACGGGTTCTTCGATGACGGCGAGTACGACGCGCTTGCCGAGCTGCGCCCGGAGGACGAGGCTGGCCTCGTCCTCGCCCGGAGGGTATTCGGCGACGGTCGCACGAGGGCCTATGCGTGGGGTCGGGCGATCGCGCGCGAGGACCTGGCAGCTGCCACCGAGCGACTGATCGCGATGTCGGGCCAGTTCGAACAGCGGCGCCTCGCCCGCCCGGCGTACCAGCTCGACGTGCTCGATGCCTTCGTCGGCGAGGAGCAGGTCGCGCTTCGGAGACAGGGGCGCGGAGACTGGCGGGCGCTCGCTGTCGCCCGCCGCCGCCGCGACGAGATCGCACGCGACGCCGGGGCGGAGGCAGCGCGCGTTGGCGCGTTGCGTGAGCTCGCCGAGCGCACGGAAGGGCTGGAACGGGGAGAGGAGGAATCCCTCCGGGCAGAACGGGAGCGCATGCGGCACGCGGCCGACCTCGTCGAGGGCGCAGTGCGGGCGGCAGCAGCCGTCGCCCCCGACGACGGCGACGGTGCCGCGTCGCTCGCGGCTGCGGCCGAACGGGCGCTGGCACCGCTGACGCAGCTCGCCCCCGAGCTCGAGAAGCCGGCGAACGAGCTCCGCGAGCTCACCGTGAGGCTGGGCGAGGTCGGGAGCGAGCTCCACCGGTTCGTCGCTTCACTCGAGGTGGAGCCGAGCCGGATCGAGTCGGTAGAGGCCCGCCTCGACCTCATCGCCGACCTTCGCCGACGGTTCGACGCCCAGACTCTCGACGGGCTGCTCGACCGCCGTGACACCGCGCTGGTCGAGCTCGACGCCCTGGACGGCGGCCTCGATCCGATCGGTGTCGCGGCCGCTGAGCTCGCGCGCGCCGAGGAGCAGTTCGAACTGTCGGCTGCTGCTCTGCGGGCCGCCAGGACGACGGCTGTTGAGCCGTTCGCCGCTGCCGTGGCGGAGAACCTGAAGGGTGTCGGCATGGGGGAGGGCGAGTTCGAGATCGAGCTCCGAGGCCGTGAGCCTGGCCCGAGTGGCCGTGACGAGATTGTGTTTCTGATCAGGCCCAATGCCGGGATGCCGTTCGGACCTGTTGCAGAGACCGCATCGGGAGGCGAGCTCTCCCGCATTGCCCTCGCGCTCGCCGTCGTGGCCGGCGGGGAGACGCTCGTGTTCGACGAGATCGACGCCGGCATCGGTGGCGTCACGGCGCACCGCGTGGCCGAGACGCTGGCGCGGCTCGCGGAGCGTGCGCAGGTGATTACGATCACCCATCTACCACAGATCGCGAACGTCGCCGAGCGACACTTCCGAGTCGAAAAGGTACCGGGCGAGCCGACCCACACGAGGATAGAAGAGCTCTCGACCGACGAGCGCCGGGTCGAGCTCGAGCGCATGCTCGGCGGCGAGGAGTTCCTGGCCGCGATCGCCTCGGAGCCGCGATCGTGACAGAGGTGGTCGGCACCGCGCGACTCGGACGGCAGACCAAGGATCTTGTCAAGCGGCTCCGGGTCGGCGACCTGGCAATCATCGATCACGTCGACCTCGACCGCGTCTCGGCCGAGGAGCTCGCCGAATCGGGAGTTCGCGCCGTCGTCAACGTGTCGCCCTCCAGTTCGGGGCGCTTTCCCAACCCCGGGCCGCTCGAGCTCGTCCGCGCCGGTGTGTGCCTCGTCGACGCTCTCGGCTCGGGCCTCTTCGACGAGCTCTCGGACGGTGAGACCGTGACGGTGCGAGGAGGATCGGTGTGGCGAAACGGGGCGCGCCTCGCCGAAGGCGTCGAGCTCACCGAGGCAGCGCTCGTCCTTGCGCTCGCCGAACAGCAGAGCCGCGTCACCGAGGCACTAGAGTCGTTCGCCGAAAACACGTTGCGTCACCTGCGCGACGAGGGCCGTCTGCTCGCCCAGGGAATCGAGTTCCCGCCGCTCGCAACCCGATTCCGTGATCGTCACGCCGTCGTCGTCGCCCGCGGGCCCGGCTACAAGAGCGACCTGAGGATCGTGCGGCCGTACATCAGGAACTTCAAGCCGGTGCTCGTTGCCGTCGACGGGGGCGCAGATGCGCTGCTCGAGATCGGGTTGCGGCCGCACGTGATTGTCGGGGACTTCGACTCAGTCTCGGATGCCGCGCTCCGTTCCGGGGCCGAGCTGCTCGTTCATGCGTACGCGGACGGGCGAGCGCCCGGATCCGTCCGCCTGACCGCGCTGGGGCTCCCATTCGCGACCGTCTCTGCGCCCGGCATCAGTGAGGACATCGCACTACTGCTCGCACACGAGCGGGGGGCGGAGCTGATCGTGGCGGTCGGCACGCACTTCAACCTCGTTGAGTTCATGGAACGGAATCGCGCCGGCATGGCCTCGACGTTCGTGACCCGGCTCAAGGTCGGCGAGTCGCTCGTGGACGCAAAGGGCGTGTCACGCCTCGTATCGCCGCGCATCGGTGTCTGGCCGCTCGTCACGTTCGCCGTGGCGGGAATCACCGCCGTCGTGGTCGCCGTTCTCGCCTCGCCCGCCCTGCGCAACGTGGTCCAGTCACTCGGCCGCTCGATCGGCGACGCGCTGGGCCTCTAGCTGGGAGGCTTCGCCTGTAGTCCTGTAGCGGCGACGGCGGGGAAGTCGCTCGAGCTGGGAGGCTTCGCCTTGAGATTTCCTCCGAGCCTCGGAGAGCGCCTGCACCTCCAGAGAATCACCCGCCGCAGGCGCAGCCCGAACTGGAACTCCTTCCCCCGATGGAGCGGTTGACGCGCCTTGAACATTGCCGGGGGGAAGGAGCTTCAGTTCGGGCACAATCGGTCTCG
This sequence comes from Thermoleophilia bacterium, assembly GCA_031416615.1. Classification (GTDB taxonomy): domain Bacteria; phylum Actinomycetota; class Thermoleophilia; order Gaiellales; family Gaiellaceae; genus Gaiella. The sequence continues at coordinate 2,716 of JANOUB010000110.1, read as the reverse complement.
TGTTCGACCTTCGCTACCACGTGGCGTCGCTGACGGCGGTCTTCGTCGCCCTCGTGATCGGGATTCTCGTCGGCGTCGGCCTGTCCGGAAAGGGCTTCGTCAACGACGCCGAGCGTGCCAACCTGACGCGCCAGATCGCGGATCTGCGACAGGAGCGCGACGCCGCCCAGCAGTCGCTCGAGTCGGCGAGTCGCGTTGAGCAGGCGCTGAACGACTTCGCCGAGGGGGCGTACCCGGCAGTCGTACCGGGGCGGCTCAGGGGTCAGCGAATCGCAGTACTGTTTGTCGGCCCGATCGACCGAGGTGTGTCGTTCGCGGTCGGCAAGGCAGTGCGCGATGCGGGTGGCACCGTCGTCCGTACCCGGTCGATCGGTGTGCCCGTCGACACGAAGGCGGTTCAGGATGTGCTTCGGCGCCAGCCGGCACTGAGCCAACTCGGTGGCTCGGATCGGCTTGCGGATCTCGGCAGGTCGCTTGGCGGGGAGCTTGCAGCCGGCGGTAAGACGCCGCTTTGGGACGCACTCGGCGGGGTCATCGTGCAGGAGCGCGAAGGCCCTGCAGCGGTCCCTGCAGACGCCGTCGTCGTGATCCGCTCGGCAGAGCCACAACGTGGCCCAACGAAAGCGTTCCTCGCCGGCGTGTACACCGGGCTTGCACGATCGGGGGCACCGGCGGTCGGCACCGAGGCGTCCAGCGCCGGCGCGAGCGCGATCCCGGCGTTCTCCCTCGCTGGGCTCTCCACTGTCGATTCGGTCGATACCCCAGCCGGCCGCCTCGGCCTCGTGCTGCTCCTCGCCGGCGGCGAGCCCGGTAGCTATGGGATCGAGGACACCGCCCGCGACGGAGTCCTGCCCCCGATTTCTCCCTCACCGTCCCAAGGGTGAGCCTGGATTCACCGTTTTGCGCGGGTGTTGCATCGCTGAGTGTCCTCGTCGCGGCTCGTGACGAGGAACGCCGGATTGGCGAGACGGTCAACGCGCTACGCGCCCACTTTCCTGACGCGACGATCGTGGTGGCCGACGACGGCTCCCGCGATCGAACCGCCGCGGTCGCAGAAGCAGCCGGCGCGAGGGTGATCAGGCTCGGGCGCTGTGGCAAGGGCCAGGCGCTGACGATGGCCGAGAAGCAGCTCGAGCCTGGACCCTTGCTCCTGTGCGATGCGGATCTCGTCGGAGACATTCGGCGGCTCGCTGAGACCGGCGCAGACCTCGCGATCGCAGCGTTCAGTGTCAGGAAAGGAGGCGGCTTCGGGCTCGCGAAGAGGGCGGCGCGCTCGTTGATCCGGCTGCGCTGCGGCCTCGTCTTGCGGGAGCCCCTCTCCGGCCAGCGGTGGCTCTCCACGAAGGCTCGCGCCGTGGTGTTCCCGGTCGCGATGGGCTTCGGGGTCGAGACGAGGATGTCGATCGACGCCGTCCGAGCGGGGCTCGAGGTGGAAGAGCTCGACCTCGAGCTCGAGCATCGCGCCACGGGTCGTGACCTGCGTGGGTTTACGCATCGCGGTCGCCAGCTCGTCGAGCTCGTGCTCGCCTGCGGGCCGCAGGCCGTGAATCACCGGGGGCTCCGGCTGCCGCTCGTCGGTGCGGTGGTCGGGCTCGCGGCCCCATCCGTCGCTCCGGTCGCCGCAATCGGACTCGCAGACGATCTCTGGAGCGGGCCGGAGCGCGGTTTTCGGGCTCATCTCGGGTCGGGCGCGACGACGGGCACGCTGAAGCTCGTGGGCATTCCGCTGTACGCGCTCGCGCGCACCCGCTCGCTCTCCGGGGCGCTGCTCGTCGGCCTTGCGGCGAACGCGGTCAATCAGCTCGACACGAGGCCGGGGAGAGCCCTGAAGGCGTTCGGTCTCGGGGCGCTGCTGCTCGGCGGCGCCCCCAAGCGGGTCCTCGCCGTGGCTGTCCTGCTCGCCCCCTACGATCTGAAGGAGATGGCGATGCTGGGGGATGCAGGCTCGAACGCACTGGGTGCCGTGCTAGGTTTCTCTTCCGTGGAGAGGCTCACGGGATGCAGGCGATGGAGTGCGATCGGAGCGCTTGCCCTCCTGACCCTCGCCGGTGAGCGTCGCTCCCTCGGCGCCGCGATCGAGGCGACTCCCGTGCTTCGCGATCTCGATCGCCTCGGCAGGATGTAGTGGTCGCTCCGGGAACTCCGCCACCCCTTCGCGCGGCTGCGAACGCTTCGCATGCCGTCGTCCTCGGTCGCCCCGATGTAAGAGCACCTAACACAATGAAGCACGGGCCGTCTGGACGCGCTGGGCGGCACGCTGCTTCGTCCTCGGTCGCCCCGATATGTCCCATATCGGAGCTCCCTGCGTCCTCGCATCGCACTCGCCCATCACGCCCAGCCAGCGCGTGGTCATTGTGTTAGGTGCTCTAAGAAGAGGTGTTGGGGTCAGACTTAAGTCTGACCCCAACGCAGTTTCCCCCGACTCCCTGCGTCCTAGGCCTGCTCGGTTCTCGCCGGCGAACTGGCCCCGGACTTCCCGGAGAGACCACTCGTGACGGAGCACCAGACCAAGTACGTCTTCGTGACCGGCGGGGTCGTCTCCGCCCTCGGGAAGGGGATCGTCGCCGCGTCGCTCGGCCGCCTGCTCAAGTCGCGAGGTCTTCGCGTGCAGGCGCAGAAGTTCGACCCGTATTTGAACGTCGACCCGGGCACGATGAGTCCGTTCCAGCATGGTGAGGTGTTCGTCACAGAGGACGGCGCCGAGACCGATCTCGAC
>JANOUB010000109.1:0-1647 GCA_031416615.1 Thermoleophilia bacterium | reverse complement strand
GCGCTCGAGAACCCTCGCCGAAACCACACGATCGGGACATCGTCAGGCGTCGGTCCGGCACCCGCTTCGACTCGCCCCGTGACAACGACATGATCACCGATCTCGAGCTCCTCGAGAGTGATGCACTCCGCATGCGCCACCGCACCCTCGTGGAGAATCGGGACACCATCGAGCCCCGGCGTCCAGGCCACGGAAGCGAACTTGTCCTCGGCTTTGGAGGCAAAGAGCTCACAGATCTCGGCGTGATCGTCTCGCATGAAGTTGACGACGAAGCGGCGGCTTTGTCGCAAGGCCGGCAGTGTGCGTGAGTCTCGATCGATGCAGACGAGCAGAATCGGTGGATCGGCGGAGACACTCGTGACCGCGTTCGTAGTCAGGCCGCGCGGAGTGCCGTCCAGGTCGAGCGTCGTCACGATCGCAACACCGGTCGGAAACGAGCTCATGATCTGAAAGAACGTGGCGCGGTCGACCGGCATCGCGTAAGTGTGCCCTCTGGACGACACCGGAGACGGAGTGAGGCTCCGGCTCATCAGCTCCCCGGGTTGGACTCGAACCAACAACCCTTCGGTTAACAGCCGAATGCTCTGCCAATTGAGCTACCGGGGAAGGAAGCGGCGGGAAGTGTACCCAGGACGAAGCAGTGCCGTCCCGGGGGCACGCCTAGACTGTGGAACGATGGACGAGGGTCACGGTGCTCGCGGTACGCACTCCCGGGCGCTCCGTCTGGTGCGTTGGCCCCTCGAGTTGCTCAGGACACTCGCTCGGGTCGTCCCCCAGGCGATCGACGCCTACTTCGCGGACAGGTGTGGCCAGCATGCCGCCGGGATCGCCTACCGCGTCCTCTTCTCGCTCGTGCCGCTCTCGATCGTGCTCGTCGCCATCTTCGGCATCGTGCTCCGTAACGACTCGCTTCGTGATGACGTCATCCGCGAGATCGTCAACGCACTGCCACTGTCCGACAGCGGCGGGGACGATGTGACACGGGCGATCGAGCGACTCGCTTCGCCGGCGAGTGCCCTCGGGCTCGTCAGCCTGCTCGTCTTCGTCTGGGCCGCGACAGGAATGATGGCATCGCTCCGAGCAGGGCTCGAGGTCGCGATGCGGGTCGCGCGGGGCCGCCCGCCCGTTCGCGGCAAGCTCGTTGACGTTGTTCTCATCGTCGGGACAGCTGCTCTCGTCGTCGCTGTCGTCCTCCTGAACCTGGCGATGCAGGTGCTGTTCGCCTCGATCCGGACGCCACTGGACTGGCTGGGGATCGGCGGTGGCCTCCTGGAGCAGGGAACCCGCTACGGCGTGCCGCTGCTCGTGACCACGGGTGTCGTCCTGCTCCTCTACCGGTTCGTGCCTGCCCGACGGCTCAGAGTTGGCGACGCACTTGCAGGCGCGATCGTGACGGCACTGCTTCTGCTCTCGATCTCGCTCGTCTCCGGCGTGATCTACGACCTGACGCGAAGCCTGAGCATCGTCTACGGGTCACTGACGTTTGCGCTCATCTTCCTCTACTCGGTGTACCTCTACGCTTCGGCGCTGCTCCTCGGAGCGGAAATCGCCGCGGCGTGGTCCCATCCGGGGCCACCGACCGACGAGTCGCTCGGTGCGAGGGTGCGCCGGGTCATCCTCGGTCTCTTCATCCACCAGGAGATACCG
>JANOUB010000108.1:0-3808 GCA_031416615.1 Thermoleophilia bacterium | reverse complement strand
ATCGCCTGCTGCGACGCGCTCGAGCGCCCGCGGGAGCAGCTCGAGCGCGCAGCCGATGAGCTTGGCGCCGAACTGTTCGATGTTGACGTCATCGTCCTCGATCGGCACCGTCCCCTGCGCGAGCAGGTTGCCGGTGTCGAGTTCTGCGTCCATCCGATGCCAGGTTGCACCCCACTCGCCATCGCCGTCGCGGAGGGCCCAGGCGAGCGGGATCGGCCCACGGTGACGCGGCAGCAACGCCGGGTGCATGTTCACCGAGCCGAGCCGCGGCACGTCGAGCGCGGCCTGCGGGATCTTCCACGGGAATCCCCAGCAGAGCATCAGGTCCGGCTCGTACGCTCGGAGGAGCGGCTCGATCGCGTGCTTGTCGCGTGCGAGTAGCAGATCGAGCCCTTCAGGGGCGCTCGCGTCGGTCAGCTCCAGATACGACGGCCGCGGCGGCCCGTCCGAGCGGCGCGGTGCAAGCAGAGCGACGGGCTCGTGGCCGAGGTCGCGGAGCCCGCCGATCAGGGCGTCCGCGAGCGGCTTCACCGAGCAGATCGCGACGATCCGCCAGCTGTCGGCCATCAGGTTCGCATCCAGGACGCCGCCCGGGTCTCGTCCGCATCGAGCTTCGTCACGTTCACGATTCTAAACGTGCCGATGCCGGGACCTCAAAGGTGCACTAGGCTGACGGCGTGGCCTTTCGCGTGATCCGTCCCGACGACCTCGAGTGGACGACGCGCCCCCACGAGCCCGGGGAGGCGCCGCGCCACGTCACCGAGCTGAGCGCCCTCGCCGGTTTCGCCCACACTCGCGCAAACGTGTGGCGCTACGAGCCCGGTGCCAAGGGGCGCCGCCATCGGCACCCGCTCCAGGAGGAGACGTTCGTCGTCCTCGCGGGCACCCTGTCGATGTACCTAGGCGACCCACCAGAACGCGAGGACGTGCCCACCGGCGGCCTCATCCACGTCGAGCCGGGCACGCCGCTGCAGACGGCGAACCATGGTGAGGAGGATCTCCTCGTCTATGCCTACGGAACCCCGCCCGAAAGCGAGCACGCCGAGATCCTCGACTCCGTCGTGTAGCAGCCGAGCTCCGGCGGAGCGCCTGCTTCGACAAGGAGATCATCCTCGCCGACGACCGGGGGAAGGGCATACGCCGCCCAGCGGTCGAAGCTGCGCCTCGCCCCTACCGACGGATCCGTTGCGTCGGTTGCGATTCGTAGGGGCTATGCGGAGCGCCGTCTCGGCGGCGCGCAGCGTCGCCCGCTCGTCGGTCGAGGCTGCGCCTCGCCCCCTACGACTTCCGAAGGTCGATACCGCCCGTGAAGAGGCGGTCGACCTCGTCCGGCTCGGAGGCGGCGCCCTCGCCAGCGCTCTCCCGCTTCATCACCGGGGCCGGAAGAGGCCGGTCGTCGTCGTAGACGACGTTGCGCTCGCGCAGGAACACCCCACTCGCGGCCTCCCGCAAAGGCACCACCGCGGCGAGCGCCCGCACGTTCGCGCCCAGCACTTCGCGCAGCACATCCCAAACAGAGCGGTCGACACCGGCCGTCGGCAGCAGGCCGGTCTCGAGCTCGTGGTAGTAGCGCCCCACCTTCCCCGTCGTCGCGACGTCGAGCCCGAGGGCGCCGACAAGCGTCTCGACGACGGCGGCACGGGTCAGACGCCGGCGTGTGCGGAGCATGAGGATCGGCGGCTCGCCCGCCAGGCGTGCCTGCATCAGCACCAGCGTTTCCTCGTCGGCCGGCTGCACGGGTGCCGTCCGCAGATAGGCGTCGATGAGCCGGCCGAGCTCACCGGCCGCCGGGCCGGCAGCCGCGAGCAGATCGGGCACGTTCGGCTGCTCGCCGCGTGCACGCGCCTCGACGAACCCCTCGAACAGCCGCTCGACGACGGAACCGGCGCTCACGAAGCCCCCACCCTCTGGACGAGCACCTGCTTGGCGCGGTGCCAGGCCTGGTCGACGGCGTTGCGGTCGATGCCGAGCCGTACCGCGATCTTCTCCGGCTCGAGCTGCTCGCCGATTCGCAGAAGAGCGACCTCGCGGGCGCGGGCCGGTAAGCCGTCGAGCAGGCGGTCGAGGTCGAGCGCGAAGTCGAGGTCGTCCTCGAGGCCGCGAAACGGGTCGCCGCCGGCGAGGCGCTCGTCGAGCCCGACCGACGTGTACCGCGCCGGCTCGTAGTGCTCCTTGATCTTCCAGCCGATCACCCCGTGCACCACGACGCGGAACGGCACCCGGTAGCGACGGCCGCGCTCGAGCTCGGAGAGCAGCCGCACGACGACCTCCGCAGCGACATCGACCGCGTCCTGCGCGCGGACACGCGCCTGGCACCGCTGCACGACGACGCCGTAGTAGCTCTCCACGAGCTGAGCGTAAGCGCCTTCTTCGAGCAATCGGTTGTCTTCAACGTCGCGCGCATCGTGCATCAGAGACGGAGTCACGGCGCGCATGGCGCAATCTTACGAGGGTTGCGGCGTTCGTCCCAGCTCGAGGCGATGCCGATCGGCCGCGCTGCGGTCGAGGCTGCGCCTCGCCCCTACGACAACAACGGCCACGTCACTTCGGAACACTACAATGTACTCTTTGTGTTCGCTAAGCTCATCGAATGGAGGCAGCAGCCGTGGCAGATGCGAAAGGACAGCCGTTCAGCGTGCGCTTTGCCAAACGCACCGATGCGTTCATGAACGCAGAGGCGAAACGGCAGAAGCGCTCGAAGAGCTCGCTCGTCGAGGAACTCGCCGAAGAGGGCGCCAAGGTGCGGCGCTTCCCGGGGATCTCATTCCGTGGCGAAGGGCCCTACCGGGAGCCCTGGATCGTCGGCACCGGTCTCGATGTCTGGGAGCTCTGCGAGATCCTCGAGCACTACGACGGCTCGATCGAGCGGGTCACCGACGACTACGACGGCGTCGACGAGCGCGCCTGCCGGCTCGCGCTCGCGTACCGCCGCGAGTACCCGGAGGAGATCGCCGACGCGATAGCCGAGAACAACAGGACCCCGGAAGAATGGCTCGCGCTCTACCCGTTCGTCGAGTTCGCGGGGTAGGAGAGCGCCGATGCGCCTCCTGCTCGACGCAGACCTGTCCCGCCGTCGGATCGCCTCTCCGCTCGAGCGGAGAGGACATGATGTGGTCGCCCTCCAGGCCGACCCGGCCCGACGGTCGCTGCCCGACGAGCTCGTGCTCGAGTGGGCGACGACAGAAGGGCGCATCCTCGTAACGCGCAACGCGCGGCACTTCCAGCCGCTCGCGCGACTCTGGGCCGAGGAGCAGCGAACGCATGTGGGGTTGATCCTCATCTGGGGCGTGCAGAGCGACGCCTTCCGTGAGATCGTCGAGGGCGTCGACCGCCTTCTCAGAGAGCGCCCCGACGCGGAAAGCTGGCGCGATCTCGTGCTCAGCATCTGAGCTTCCGTAAGACCCAAGGCCGTCGCATGTGACTCCTTTCCGAACCCCGAAAGGAGCACCGCATGACAGTCACCAGTCTCACCTTCCAGCTCGGCGACCCGGTCGAGCACCGCGGCATCGTCATCACACCCCTCTTCCCGGCCCACGATCCGGTTGCCGGCTACATCACCCTCGACGAGGCGCTGCCCCGCGGTCTCAAGATCAACGAAACCTCCGACGCCGGCTCGGTGCCGGAGCTCGCTGTCGTCAACCCGCTCGACGAGAACGTGCTGCTCTATGACGGCGAGGAGCTGGTCGGCGCCAAGCAGAACCGGATCCTCAACATCTCGGTTCTCGTCGGAGCCGGGGCGAAGCTGCCGATTCCGGTCTCGTGTGTGGAGCAGGGCCGCTGGGCGCACACGTCGGTCGACTTCGACTCC
>JANOUB010000107.1:0-16060 GCA_031416615.1 Thermoleophilia bacterium | reverse complement strand
CTGCCGACATCGTCGTCGACATGCACAGCGGCGGCCGCACCGCTCTCTGCCTTCCGTGGTCGGAGATGCACTGGGTCGACGAGCCCGAGCAGCGCCGGCAGATGGTTGACGGGATGCTCCACTGGAATACCGACTGGTGCTGTGTGTACATCGACATCGCCGGCACGGGCCTGCTCGTCGGAGAGGCAGAGCGCCAGGGCAAGGTCGTCGTCTCGACGGAACTCGGCGGTGGGGGTCATGTCACAGCCGAGGTCCACCGACTCGCGATAAACGGCCTCCGGAACGTGCTCCGTCGCTTCGGCGTGCTCGAGGGGGAGGCCGTCACACGGGCCTCGCTCGGGCTGCCCGAGCAGGTACTCCTGATGGCGACAGAGTTCGACAACTACCTGCTCGCACCCGAGTCGGGCCTGTTCGAGACGCTTGTCGATCTCGGCCAGAAGGTCGACGTGGGCGAGCCGGTCGGACGCATCCATTTCCTCGAGCGGCCCGACTGCGAGCCCGAGATGATCCTGAGCAAGACTGCCGGGATCGTCTGCGTCGTGCGAGCGATCGCGACGACCGACCAGGGCGACAACGTCGTCGTGGTCGCACGCGAGGCCGATCGCTCGGAGCTCTTGTGACAGCGGCCGAAAGGAGACCATGTCCCATCTGACAGCCGGCGTCGCGCGCGCCGACATCACCCCGCCGTGCGGCCTGCCCCACGGCTGCTGGGCAGCCCGTACCGGGCTCGCCGAGGGCATCCACGACCCGCTGACCGCCCAGGCGCTCGTGCTCGACGACGGCGTCACGTCGATCGCGATCGTCGCCGTCGACCTCGTCTTCGCGGGAGCCGACCTGACGGCTGCCGTGCGCGAGCGGGTGCAGGAGCTGACGGGGATTCCGCCGCAGGCGGTGCTCGTCAACGCCGCCCACAACCACAGCGCGCCGAGCCTCTCACGTGGCTCCAGCGTGTCCGGGCTCCGCGATGCGCCCGCGTTCACCCACTACCTGGAGCTGCTGCCCGAAACGATCGCGGGTGCCGTCTACGCTGCCTGGCGCTCGCGTGGGCCGGCCCGCGTCGGCGGAGGAGCCGGCCGAGCTCCCGGCATCACCGTCAACAGGGTCGTCCACGAGCGGCCGGTGGATGACACCGTCGGTGTGATCGCGGTCGACCGCGCCGACGGCACCCCGCTTGCCGTCGTCGCGAGCTTCGCCTGCCACCCGACCCTGATGGGTGGCCACACGCTGCTCTGGAACGCCGACTTCCCGGGGCCGTTGCGCGAGGCCGTTCGCCTCGCCCGGCCGGGAGCCGACTGCCTCTTTCTCTCCGGCTGCGGCGGCGACGTTGGCGGTTGGGACTACTGGTTCGGCAACGGGGACGCCTCCCGGCACTCGTATGCGAGGCGCGACGCGCTGGGCGAGGCGGTCGCGGCCTCCGTCGTCGAGACGCTCGGGTCGATCGAGATGTCGGCCGACGTACCGCTCGCCGCGGCTTCCAGGAGGCTCGAGCTACGCCGCCGCCGGATCCCGTACGCCCTCGACGAGATCGAGGCGCGCCTCGCCGATCTCGACGCACTGCCCGTGCCGGACTTTCCCGAGAGATGGGACGAATCCGTGCACACGACAACCTCCGCCCAGCAGTACCCGTCGCTCTACCAACGGACAGCCCTCGGCATGTATGCCGACATGGCGCGGCGCACGGACGTGCCGGTAGAGGTTGAGTTGCAGGCGTTCGCGATCGGTGACGCGGCGCTCGTCGCCAACCCGTTCGAGCTGTTCAACGAGCCGGGGGCGAGGATCCGTTCGCGCAGTCCGTTCGCGCAGACGCTGACGCTCGGGTATTCGAACGACTACGCGGGGTACTTCGCCCCCGACGAGGATCTCGATCTCGTCGCCGGGGTCTCGCTCGACGACATCCTCGACCAGGACCGCTACCGCTGGGCCTACGGGATTACGAACACGAATGTCGATCGGGGCGAGATGGGACAACTGGTAGACGCGAGCGTCGAGCTGCTCACGAGCCTCCGGGGTGCCTCGTGAAGATCACGGCTGTCGAGGCGCACGTCTGTAACGCGCGCATGCGCAACTGGGTCTTCGTCCGCGTGCTCACCGACGAGCCGGGCCTCCACGGCTGGGGCGAGGCGACCCTCGAATGGCATACCCGCGGGGTGGTCGGTGCAATCGATGACCTCGCAGACCTGCTCGTCGGCGAGGACCCGACGAGGATCGAGCACCTCTGGCAGATGATGTTCCGCCAGCACTTCTGGCACGGCAACGACATCGTGCGCGGCACCGCGATGAGCGGCATCGACATCGCGTTGTGGGACATTCTCGGCAAGGTGCACGGTGTTCCGTGTCACAAGCTGTGGGGTGGTCCGGTGCGTGATTACGTTCGGCTCTACGGGCATCTCGGCGGCGGCCGGATGGAGGACTTCTACGGGAGCGACGAGCCGAAGCGTTTCGGCGAGCTCGCGGCGGCGATGGTGGAGCAGGGCTTCACTGCTTTCAAGTCGATGGCGGTGCCGCCGACGATGCCGCTCGAAGGCCTCCAGCCGATCCGTCAGGCCGAGCGTTGCGTGGCGGCGATGAGGGACGCCGTCGGTGACGAGATCGACATCATGGTCGACTGCCATGCCCGCCCGAGCCCGCGGATGCCACCTCTTCGCGGCGGCGCTGGAGCAGTTCGGCCTCTACTGGTTCGAGGAGCCGTGCTGGCCGGAGCGCGTCGACGACATCGCCGCCATCCAACGGTCGGTGCGGACACCGATCGCGACCGGGGAGCGGCTGGTCGGGGCGCAGGCCTTCGCCGAGCTGCTGACGAAGGGGGCCTGCAGCGTGATCCAGCCGGATATCACGCACTGTGGCGGCCTCACCGAGGCGCGACGGATCGCCGCGCTCGCCGAGGTTCACCGGGTCGCGCTGGCGCCGCACAATCCGCAGGGCCCGGTCTCGACCGCTGCCTCGATCGAGCTCGGGCTCGCGACCCCGTCCTACATCATCTGCGAGGCGGTCACCTCCGACGTGCCATGGCGGCAGGAGGTCGCTTCCGAGTCGCATCCGGTTGATCCCGTCGGCATGCTGGCGCGGGCGAGCGGCCGGCCCGGACTCGGGATCGAGATCGACCTCGACGTCGTCGCGAAGCATCCGTTCGAGCCAGAGCTGCCGCAACGCGTGTTCTACAAGGACGGGAGCGTCGGAGATTGGTAGGCCCCATTGCCTCCCCAGATCGACGAGGCAGCGCTGCTGCATCAACTCCTGCGCGCGTCATCTGAGCGTGGATCCAGGCTGAGGATGAGTCGTCTTCGAGTTCTCAGCCTGGATCCACCGTTTTGCGCGGGCGTTGCATCTCGCCCGGGCCGCCAGGCCGCTCCCCGTCCGGGTTCGGCCCCATTTCTTCCCTGTCGGGCGGACCCCACCCGGACGGTGCGCTCCGCGCGGGGAAGGAGTGATGAAGGCTCCCGGCCTGCATCACTCCTTCCCCGCACGTCCTGACGACCCGGACGAGCGCCTCGCGATCACGCAAAACGGTGGATCCAGGCTCAGACGACACCGAGCTCGCGCGCCCGGGCCACCGCCTCGAGCTGCGAATGGACACGGAACTCGACGAGAATCGCGCGGATGTGATTACGCACCGTCGGCTCGGCGATCCCGAGTCGCCGGGCGATGGCCCTCGGGCCGACCCCGTGGGCCAGCAGCTCGAGCACCTCCTGTTGGCGGGCCGTGAGGTTGACCTGCACCGCTGCGTGCCGGTCAGCGGGCGCTGCCCGTTCGTCCCTCAGGATCCTGCAAATGAGTGGCCCCTGGGCGTTGCGCACGACGATCGTGTCGACCGACACGCGCTTCGGTCCCTCCGCCGTACGGATCGTCATCCGCGTCGAAGGAATGGGCCACCCTTCACGTGCGTAGCGGGCGTGCTGGCCGCTTGGTTCGCACAGCGGTGCGCCGCGATCGTCCCGCGCGCAGAGGAATGTCCGGCACGGTTGGCCGATGGCCTCCACCGCCCGTCGCCCAAGCAGACGTTCCGCCGCAGGATTGACCTGGACGATCCGCATGTCTCCGTCGAAGACCATGAGCGGCTCGGCTGAGACGATCGCGTCGAGCGTCCTGGATCCCATAGTGGAGTTATCTCGGTCCGGACCGTTCGTCTGCGGCGGTTTATCCGCTGAACCGTTGCGGGTAACTACGTGTCAGGGCAGGCGCTGTCCCACCAGAGTCTGCCGGGTAAGCGGGTCGGGAGTCGGATTCGAGAGGGTCTCGTCGAGATGGCGACGGATGGCGAAGACCGCAAAGAGCCCGAGCGACAGCAGTTGCTCGCCCATCATCACCAGGCCAGCGGCATCCTGGTCGGCGAGTGGCGACAGCCCGAGCAGGCCGGAATCGGTCGCGTAGCGTGAGTAGATCGGGTGCTCTGCGAGCACCAGCGTCGTCGCGAGGAACTGCCCCGCGACGAAGAGCGTTAGCGCCACCCCCAGCTTCGTCGCCGTCGGCGTGCGCCGGCGTGCCACGTCGACGAGCACGAACCATACGAGCGTCCCGGAGAGCATGAAGCAGGCGTGTTGCAGCAGGTGCAGCGGCCAGGACTCGGCTGCGGCGTCGTAGACGGCAGGAACGTGCCATGCCGCGAGCGAGGCCAGCCAGATCGCGAGGGCGCCCGCCGGCGAGACCAGGCGGCCCAGGACCGCTCGCAAGCGGGGCCGCCGGGTCACGGCTGCGATAACCGTGACCGGGACGACGAAGGCCAGGAGCGGGCCCTGCAGCGACACCATCAGCGCGGCCGGCACGACGTCGCCGATGATCACGTGCTCCAGCATGTGCGCCGACAGCAGCTCCTCCTCGCCTGCCTCGTGCAGCGGCGAGATCGTAGCCAGCAGGCCGAGCGTCACTGCTCCGCAGAAGAGAGCTGCGCGCCACCAGCGCGCGTGCCTCGGCGCCCGTGCGCGGAGTCGGCCGAAGCCGCTGGCGAACAGGGCGATCACGACCGCAGCCAGAATGAACGGCAGCGGCGTCAGGCTCCAGCCGGCGGCAGCCACCGTAGTCATCGCCAGTCAGCTCGGTGGGTCGCTATCCGATCGCCCACCTGAGGCCGAGGTAGACGAAGCTGAGCAGCCAGAACACGCCGAACATCGCCAGGTAGATCAGCATGATCACGAGCGAGCCGGGGGTCTCGAATCGGCCGGACTTCTCCATGGTTACCACCCTCTCCTCACCGGAACGCGGGCTCGGCGAGTTCCGCGGGATCGTCGGTGCGCTTGCCGAGCACGAGTGTCGCCACCATGATCACGATGAACAGCGCGCCGGCCGTGCTCGCGAAGGCGACTCCGACGCCGTTGAGATTCATCGAGGCCTCCCAGCCGCCCGGTGTGCCGCCCCCGTAGTCGATCGACTGCGTACGGCGCGGCACGCCGACGGCGCCGGCCCACGTCTGGGCGACGATCATCAGCAGCAGTCCGCCCCCGTACATGTACGCCTGCACGGTGGCGAGGCGTCCGCCCCAGAGCCGCCGGCGTGCGAGCAGGGGAACGAGGTAGTAGGCGAATCCCATGAAGGCGAGCGTGGTACCGCCGACGACGACAGAATGGATGTGCGCGGGCACTCCCATCGTGTTGTGGTTGACGAGATTGAGCGGTAGCGTCGTCTGCACGGTGCCGCTCCAGCCGCCGATGGCGAAGATGAGAAGGGAGCACGTGAGCGACGCCGTCGCGAAGTGGCCGAAGCGCAGGCGCTTGAGCCAGCCGAACAGCCCGGTGATCGCTCCTCGGCCCCTCATCTCGGCCTCGATGCCCCCCATCACAGCGAGCCCGTGCATCAGGCTGGGGATCCCCAGCGCGAAGCCCATGGCGGTGCCCCCGACGAACTTCGTCGTCGTGCCGATCGACGGATCGACGAGGAAGTGGTGCCCGAGCACCGGCACGGTGATGACGAGGTAGAGGACGAAAGCGAAGCGCGTGAACTTCTGATTGACGGGCCCTGCGCCGTACGCGAGTGCGGCGATCCCATACCAGGCGACGACCATGGCGATCACGTTCACGTACTGGAGGGTGTGACCCAGGCCCCAGAACCAGCCCCGATAGACGATCGGCTCGAGCGCGCCGCTCCAGCCGTTCGCGTACAACCACGCGGGTATCAGCGCGACGAGACCCGAGAGGATGGCGAGGAGCGCCAGGATCGCGGCGCAACCGACGCCGTAGGTGATCAGCGGCAGCGAGCCCTCCTGGGCGCCCTCGGCGCGGGCGGCCACGATCGACATGGCGAAGTTGATGATTGCGCCTAACGTCCCGACCGCAAACACGAGGTAGCCGATGTAGAACCACTGGGTGGCCACGAGCGGCGGGTAGGCGGTGAACATCACGCTCGCGTCGCCGAGGAGGATCGTGAGCAGCAGCGTGACGGCGCCGCCGGTCATCAGCGCGAACGACAGCCATCCCAGCTTCATGCTCCAGACCCGGGCGTTGAGGAGGATAGACGACGCGAACACCATCGCCGCCACCTCGAAGAAGATCGGCCACAGCACGAGCGCCGCCACTCCGTGCCCGGTGAGTGCCGCGTAGAAGGTGCCCGGCCCGAGGAACTCGAGGGCGGGCGCCCGAGAGAGCCCGATCAGCGTGCCGAAGAGGCCTCCGGCCGCGAGTGCGAGCACCGCTGCGACGGCATTGGCGAGGGTGAGCGCCTGTGCGCCGGCAAAGATCCGGAGGCCGGTCACGGTGCAGGTACGGGACGTCTCCGCGCGGTCGGTGGGGACGACGCGCGGGAGAGGCTCGGCGATGGCCATCAGCTTGTCTCCTCCTTCCGGCGGGTCACTTGACGACGAGCGTGCTCTTCATCCCGGCGGCCTCGTGGCCCGGGACGGAGCAGTAGAAGGTGTAGGTGCCGGCCTGCAGGTCGGCGGACACGGTGGACGTGCCGCCCTTGAGCACTACCGGCCCCTTGACGTCGACGCCGCCGCCCTTGATCGCGACGTTGTGCGGCAGCGGAGAAGGGTTGGCCATCGTGATCGTGATGGCTCCCGCTTCGGCCGTCAGTTCGCTCACGTCGTAGGCGAGCGCTCCGCTCGGGTCGGCCGCGATCTCGAGCGCGCCGACGCTCGCTCCCCCGCTGCCCGAGCCATTTCCTCCCGTGGTCGTGCCTCCCGTGCCCGTGCCGGCGTTGGCGATGTGCTGCGACATCTCCGCGGGAGGGACGACGGTGAGGAAGCTCGCCATTTCCTGATGGCCGAGCCCGCAGTACTCGTTGCAGATAATGCGGTAGCGGCCCGGGTCGCCGGGTGTGAGGCGGACGCCGAACGAGTGGTTCGGCGCTATCTGAAGGTTCAGGTTCTGCGTGCCCCCGACCAGTGAGAACCCGTGGAGGACGTCTCCCGAGGAGATCCAGATCGTGTACTCCTGCCCCGATTGCAGCACGAGCTCCGGGTACCACGAGTAGCGGGTCGCGAGCATGTAGGCGTCTGTGCCCGGTGGCACCCACGCGCGGCCCTTGTCGTCGGCGTATTTCTTCGTGAACGCCTGCGTCTCGGCGGAGAACGCCGCGGGCGTTGTGCGTGCGGTCTTGCTGGGCACGTTGTGGTCGGCCCAGAGCACCCAGCCGAGCGCGAAGGCGGTCATCAGGGCGGTCGTCGCGATGATGACGACGAAGAAGAGCTTTTCGTCGCGGGGGAATCGCCGGCCCCACCCGGGGGGAGGTGCAGTGATCGAGCTTTCTGTGACTGCCATTCCTTACGGCGCCACGCTGGGGAGATCCCCCGTGTAGATGTTGAGCACGTCGATGGTCGCCCAGACGAGGTACAGCATCGTGATCGCCGCCGCGACCACCGTCCAGGCCGGGAGGTTGTCGAGGACTCGCTCGACGATCGATGCGCGTGGGGGTGCCAACTCGACCGGCTGGGGCTTCGGCTCGGGGACGATCGGCTCGGACGGCTCGGGCGAACTCACGGTGACCTCCTGGTCAGGTTCACTGCCTCAAGGGAGCATTCTGCGCCTGCCACACGTCTCGCGCATGAGCAGAATTGACCATGGTGCGCGATTGCGGCACCGTGTCCCGTCCGTTGCGCTCGTGCGCGAGGCTGAGCTCTCGCCCCGCAGAGCTACCGGCAGCGTCGCAGGACGCCGTTTGCGCGCACCACGAGACCTGCGGGGCGGTCGTCTCCTGGGTCGTGGAGAGCATGTGCTATGCTATGTTGTCGTTTATGAAAACAGTTGAGACACGAGACACCCTGCACGTCCTCGCCTCCCGATTTGGCTTCACCGCCTTTCGCCCAGGGCAGGAGCGGGTCGTCGAGGCGCTCCTCGCCGGTCGGTCTGCACTCGCGGTGTTCCCGACCGGGGCCGGCAAGAGCCTGTGCTACCAGCTCCCGGCGTTGCTGCTCGACGGTGTCACCGTCGTCGTCTCACCGCTGATCGCGCTGATGAAGGATCAGATCGACGCCCTCGTCGGTCAGGGTGTCGACGCCGCGCGGCTCGACTCCAGCCTGGGCCCGGACGAGGCACGCGATGTCTCCGACCGCCTCCGGGCCGGCGGGTTGAAGCTCCTCTACGTCGCGCCGGAGCGGTTCAACAACGAGCGCTTTCTCGCCCAGCTGGAGCGGACGAAGATCTCGTTGTTCGCGGTCGACGAGGCGCACTGCATCTCGGAGTGGGGCCACAACTTCCGGCCCGACTACCTCAAGCTCGCCACCCGTGCGCAAGAGCTCGGCGCCGAGCGCGTCCTCGCCCTGACTGCGACCGCGACGCCGGCCGTTGTCGCCGATATCTGCGCCGGGTTCGGGATCGCAGAGGCAGACGCAGTGGTGACAGGCTTTTACCGTCCCAACCTGACCCTGCTGACCACCCCTGCCGAAGCGGCGGCGCGAGACCAGTTGCTGATCGACAGGCTGCGCGAGCGCCCGCCCGGCTCAACGATCGTGTACGTCACGCTCCAGCGCACGGCGCTCCGCGTCGCATCGCTCCTCGCCGCCGCGGGGCTCCCCGCCCGTCCGTACCACGCGGGAATGAGCCCGGAGGACCGGGTCGCAGTGCAGGACTGGTGGACGGCGTCCGCCGGCAACATCGTCGTTGCCACGATCGCCTTCGGGATGGGGATCGACAAGGCCGACGTCCGTTACGTCTACCACCTGAATCTGCCGAAGGGGCTCGAGTCGTACTCGCAGGAGATCGGCCGCGCGGGCCGCGATGGCGCCCCCGGCGTGTGCGAGCTCTACGCGTGCCAGGAAGACATCCCGACGCTCGAGAACTTCGCCTTCGGCGACACGCCCACGAGGGAGGCCGTCGCAGGCCTGCTCGACGAGATCTTTGCGAACGAGGTCGGCGCGCAGTTCCCCGTCTCGGAGCACGAGCTCTCCGGCCGGCTCGATGTGCGGCCGCTCGTGCTGAGGACGATCCTCACGTACCTCGAGCTCGACGGGCTACTGCGCCAGGGGACACCGTTCTATGCGGGCTACAGCTTCCGCCCGACGCAGGGCACCCTCGAGGGGCAGGGCTCGTTCGAGCGGGTGTTCGCCACATTCGACCCCGAGCGTGCCGACTTCCTGCGCCGGCTCGTCGCGAGCGGCAAGACGGGGCGCATCTGGACGAGTCTCGACCCCGACGATGCCGCGATCGTCCTCGGAGAGGAGCGAAGCAGGATCGTCGCCGCTCTCGGGCATCTCGAGCAGCAGCGGTTGATCGAGCTGCGAGCCGCGGACGCGCGCCAGCGCTATACCGTGCTCGGCCGTCCGAGTTCCAGAGACGAGCTACTCGACGGTCTCGTGGAGCGGTTCGAACGCCGCGAGCAGGCGGAGAGGGACAGGATTCAGCAGGTCGTCTCGCTCGTTACCCATGACGGCTGCCAGGTCAACGAGCTCGTCGGTTACTTCGGTGAGGTGCGCGAGGAGCCGTGTGGCCATTGCAGCTTCTGCCTCACCGGCGCCGCCCAGCAGCTTCCGGAGGCGGCGACGCCGCCAGCGTTCGACCTGGTCGTCGACCGGCGTGCACTCGACGCGCTCGTGGTCGCACACCCTCAGGCGCTCGGCGTGCCACGGCAGCGCGCCCGGTTCCTCTGCGGGATCACGAGTCCGGCCACGAGCAGGGCGAAGCTGACCCGCGAGGCGTTGTTCGGCGCAGCAGCCGACCGCCGCTTCGCCGACGTGCTGGCGTGGTGCAGCGATTACAGGTGCGACGGGTAGAGCGGGTCAGGCCGCGAGTGCGTAGACCTCGACGTGGCCTCGATCGCTGAGCCGCAACTCGTCGAGCAAGCCTCGAAGCTCTTTCGCACACGCCACGTCCGGAAGGATCTCCAACGGGCATAGCTCGCCGGTGGGCATCCGCTCCTCGGTCAACGCTCGAAGTACATCGGCAAAACCCGGGTTGGCGAGATCATCACCGACGACCGGGAGTCCGATCCACGTCACGCCACCAAGTCCACTCGCCCTCACAGTCCCATCGTCGGAACGGGTGACCGACCAGCCGCAAGCCTTGCTTCTCCTTCGGCCGCTCTCGTCGCCGGGGCGTATCCGAGGCACGAGTGGACCGGCTGGCGAGGGTACTTCTGTTCGATCGCCTCGTTCAGGCAGAGGAAGTACACCTGCCCTCGGCGTCCCGCGACCTCGCGCCTGAAAGTGCACGAGTGGCACAGGCTAGGAGGCGTCACGGCTTCCGGCTCACCCCTCCGCGAGGAGAGCGGCGAGCCGTTCCACCGTCCGCCAGTTCCGCGCCGTGCCCTGGGTTCCCAGGCGGCGCTCGAGGTAATCGAGGGTGAGGCGGGAGCGGCCAGATCCGTTCGGGTAGCTGAGGTACACCTCACGGCCGTCGACGACGAAAGCATCCGGCGGCGAACGGTTCGGGTCGAGCGTCGTGACTGCGGCAACCGAAGGGAGCTCGGAGAGGAACGCGATGTGCAGCGTCGCCGGGTCGACCTCTCGCCCGGTCGCGATAAACGGGTTGCGGCCGTAAACCGCCGCGAGTTCTGCCGAGGAGCGGACGACGACGCCCACGCGCAGGCCGAAGGCCTCCTCGATCGCGTCACCGACCCTCGCCGCGGCTGCGTGCTCGGGCTTGGCGGAGCGGAAGAGGACGTTGCCGCTCGCAAGGACGGTCGACACGTGCTCGAAGCCGCGTTCGCTCAGAGCGGCCCGCAGTTCCACCATCGGCACACGGTTCTTGCCGCCCACGTTGACGGCGCGCAGGAGCGCCACGTAGGCCGTCACGCCGGCTTCTGTTCCCGCCAGCTCGTCAGGTCGAAGAGCTCGTTCAGCCGCTTCAGCACCTCGCGCGCGATCAGGTCGCCACCTTCTGTGTCGAAATGCACGCCGTCGCCGGCACGCACCTTTACCGTGTCGCCCTTCGCGTTCTCCAGATACTCGACAAAACCCCCGTTGTCGCCCGCGAACATCGTGTACGTGTCGACGAAGATCGCCTTCCCCGGACGCGCCTTTGCCTCCTTCTGGACGATCGCGTTCATCGCGTCGAAGCGCTGCGTCTGCGCCTCGCTGCGGGTGATCGGCAGGCCGATCCAGACGACGACTGCGCCGGCGCGATTCACAGTGTCCATCACGCCGGCAATGCGGCGGCGGTACTCAGAGCTCCACTCGGGGCTCGCGAACGACCCCACCGAGGTGCCCTCCTGGAGACCTGTCATGTAGCCGTGGTCGTCGTTTGCACCGAAGTTCAGCACGACCACCTTCGGCCGCAGCTTCTTCACCTCAGCGGCGATGTGCGTGAACCAGTTGAACACGTCAGGGCGCGTCAACCCGGTGGCGACTCGGCCGTCGACGCCCCCGACCAGCTGGATCACGGGACTCGCGCCCGCAGCGCGGACAATCGAGTAGCCCGGCGTGATCACGAGCGAATCGCCCGCAACCCACAGTCTGAGCTTCTTCTTCGGAGTGAATGCGACCTTTGCCGGGGTCGCGGGCGTCGCGGGCGACGGCTTGGGTTGCGGCGTCGGTGTCGCTCCCTCGGTCGTCGTGGGAGGAAGCTCGAGTGCAGAGTCGATCTCGTCGGCCGAGCCGCGACCGATCGCCCTCTGCACCAGGTGGCGCGGCCGGTCGAGCAGGAGCGCGTGGCTCACACCCGCAAGTGGGCCGGTGATCGCGAGCGCCACCTCTCGCTGAGTTCCCGGCTGGCGGTTGAATGCCGACTTGTGCATGCCGGGCGCCGTCAGCAATGAGCCGAACACGAGCGCCAACACGCAGACCACGAGAGCGTGGCCGGCCGTCGCCAGGCGGCGCCCATCGTCGCCCATTCGAGGCGCAGTTCGCCTGGGCCGTACCCGGCCTCGTGGAGAAGGTGCAGTCGTCATCAGAAACGGAAGTAGATGAAGGGTGCCACGCCCTCGGGCCCTATGGCGTTCGTCAGCGTCAGCGCCAGGGCGAGCACGATCGCCTGGCCGACGACCGGCAGCCGACCGAAGCGCTCCATCACCGCGTACGGGAACCGCGCCGGCAGGTACTGCGAGCCGATCCCGACGGCGATCGCGAGCAGGACACCTCCGGTGACGAGCGGAGACGGCGCGCCCCAGCCGGTGAAGAGGCCGGTCAACAGATCCCACGCCGTCCCAAAGCTGTCTGCGCGGAAGAACACCCACGCGAGGCAGACGATATTGAAGGTCACGATGCGCATCGCGATTCGGCGAGCCCGCGTGTCGGCGGGCGCCACGTAGCCGGGCCTCTCCCTCCACAAGCGCTCGGACGCGAGTCCGACGGCGTGGATGCCGCCCCACACGATGAACGTCCAGCCGGCACCGTGCCAGAGGCCGCCGATCAGCATTGTCAGCATCACGTTGCGGTAGGTGATGATGGAGCCTTTACGGCTGCCGCCGAGCGGGATGTAGACGTAGTCGCGCAGCCAGCGCGAGAGCGTCATATGCCAGCGGCGCCAGAAGTCCTGGAGCGACACCGCCGCATAGGGCGAATCGAAGTTCCGCGGGAATGTGAACCCGAGCAGGAGCGCGAGCCCGATCGCGATGTCGGTGTAGCCGGAGAAGTCGGCGTAGATCTGGATCGCGTACGCGTAGATCCCAATGAGGATCTCGAGCGACGAGTGCTGACCGGGTGCGCCGAAGACCTGGTCGACAATGTTGGCAGCGAGGTAGTTGGCGATCACGACCTTCTTGAACAGGCCGGTGGCGATGAGGTAGAAGGCGCGACTCGTGTCGACGCGCCGCGGATCGCGTGGCCCGTCGAGTTGCGGGATCAGTTCGCCGGGCCTGACGATCGGCCCCGCCACGAGATGGGGGAAGAACGACAGGTAGACAGCGAACTTCTCGAGCGTCGTCGGGACGAAGTCGCCGCGATAGGTGTCGACGACGTAGCTGATCGCCATGAACGTATAGAAGGAAATGCCGACGGGCAGAATGATCGTGCGCAGGGAGAGCGGCAATTCGAGGCCGACGATCGCCGCCATGTTCTGAGACGAGTTGATGAAGAAGTCGTAGTACTTGAAGTAGCCGAGCACGCCGAGGTCACCGGCGAGAGCCACCACGAGCAGCAGCTTCCGCTGCGACTGCGTTGTCGCCCGGTGGATGCGGACTGCAAGCACCTGGTTCCACACCGTGCAGCCGGCCAGAAGGAAGATGAAGCGCCAGTCCCACCAGCTGTAGAAGACGTAGCTCGCGACGAGGATCGACGGCCGCCACCGGTGCACCTTGGGCATCGCGAGCCACGAGAGCGGCAGGACGATCAGGAAGAAGAGCGCGAACGTCGCGGTCGGAAACAGCATCGCGACAGCCTAAGCCTGGATCAAGCCTCTGGATCGGCGGGCGGTAGCTTCGTGATCGCGGTGGGCGAGTCGGCGGCGGGCTCGAGCAGCGTGTGCTCGACCGGCGGCACGAACCACGCCGGATCCGCCGGAAGCGGCTTGGGCGGAGCAACAGGGGCGAGCATCGGGATCACATTCCGGCGCCGGTCGGCGCGCGAGGCCGCCCACTCGATCAGGGCCACGAGACCCCACGCCCCGGCCATCACCCCGGCAATCACCGGAGCATCGAACTCCGCGAGCGCTGCGGCTGTCGCAACCGCAGCCAGGAAGACCACCTCGAGCAGCAGGCGCGGCACACCCGGTCGGCGGCGAACCGGCGCCCCGATCGAGCTGACCCAGGCGTACGACGGGGTCGCCGCCGGAAGGGCGTCCTCGTCGCTCCAGCCAGGCTCGGCAGACGGAAGACCCGGCCCCCCGAGGCGGCGGACATCGGCCTGAAGAGCCTCGATCCGATCGGCCAGTTCGCGCACGACCTGCGTGAGCTCCGCCTCGGGCTCTCGGCCGTCGGCCGTCTGCTCTGTGGCGGTCATGCCGCGGGCCCGTCGTCGTCCATCGCGTCGATCGCCTCGCGGGCCTTCGCGTGGACGCGCGCGCGCCGTTCCTCGAGCGTCTGGGCAACCCGTTCGGCCCCGGCCTCGGCCTCCGGCTCGGGCTGACGTTGGCGTGCGAGCTTGCGCCGCAGTTCCTCGGCCGGATCGGCGGTTGCCACCGTCGGCGGATGCTCCGCGACGCTCTCTGTGGGCTGCCTGCGCCGCGCGAGCGTCCGGCCGAGAGCGGCGATGCCGACCAGGCCGGCGAGCCAGGCGAGTGTGCGCTTCACGGAGCGATGGTATCGCGATCGGCGGCGCGGCCGGGCGATGGAAGGCCCGCCGCCTAGGCAGGCGTTTCTCGCGGGAGGTGAGGCAATGCCTCGCAACGGCTCTCGTTGCTCAACGGAGGTGGGGGAGACAGCGAAGAGCGTGCTGTCTCCCCCACCCAGTTCTCGTTCCGTCAGCTACCGTGACGTTCGCTTCCTGCCTCTCCACGCCCGGGCCATTCCCAGCTCGTGCTTGCCGGTGAGGCCGCCTAAGACCGAAGGAAGGAGAAAAGGGAACCCGTGATCGACTACGAGATCCTGCTGCTGTTGGACCCAGACCTCGCCGAGGAGCCTCAGGTGGAGGTCATCACACGCGTGCGTGACCTGATCGAGAAGGGCGGCGGCACGTTTACGCGCCACGATGTCTGGGGCAAGCGCAAGCTCGCCTACGAGATCGACAAGAAGGGCGACGGGAACTACCACCTGCTGCTCTTCAGTGCCCTGCCGGAGACGCTCGACGAAATCTCCCGCGTCCTGAAGATCGACGACAACGTTATGCGTCACCTCGCGACACGTCGCCCGGTGGGAGGTCCGTCCGAGCCACTTCCCGTGGGCGCTCCCGCGAGTCACGATGCTGTGGTCGACGAACTCGCAGAGGAGGATGAGGACTGATGGCCGCAAACATCAATCGCGTTGTTCTGATCGGGAACCTGACGCGTGACCCGGAGATGAAGCACCTGCCGTCCGGGACGGCGCTCTGTTCACTACGGATTGCAGTGAATACGCGACGCAAGGACGAATCCGGACAGTGGACCGACAAACCGAACTACTTCGACGTCGCGGTCTGGGGTGCCCAGGGCGAGAGCTGCTCGCAGTACCTCGCCAAGGGTCGTCCCGTCGCGATCGACGGTCGGCTCGAGTGGCGTGAGTGGGAGGCATCCGACGGCTCTGGCAAGCGCCAGGCGGTTGAGATCGTTGCCGACAGCGTCCAGTTCCTCGGCAGCCGCGGTGACGGCGACGGGGCCGGCGGCGGCGGCTCGTTCGTTCCCGCAGGTGCCACCCAGCAGGGCGGCGGCAGCGCTGACTTCCCTTCATCGCCCACCGACGACGACATCCCGTTTTAGCTAGAGGCGTGATGCGAATTGAAAGCACACCTGGATGCGGCCCTGCACGCTGCGGATCGCGTCCGCCGGGGGCAACATCAAGGCAACCAGCCTTGACGCCGCCCTCGTCGAACACGCTCCTTGGTGCAGAACCGCCCCAGCCGCACTTCCAATCCACATCAAACCTCAAGGAGACCTGACGACATGGCACAGAAGGCACCGGCGCGCAAGCGCCCAAGCTCCAGCTCCGCCCCCGGGCGGCGCAAGAGCTGCCACTTCTGCAAGGACAAGATCACAGAGGTGGACTACAAGAACATCAACCAGCTACGGCGCTACATCTCCGAGAAGGGCAAGATCCGCAACCGCCGCATCACCGGCGCGTGCCGCCGTCACCAACGGCAGGTCGCCGTTGCCGTCAAGCGGGCCCGCGAGGTCGCGCTCCTGCCCTACGTTGCGAG
>JANOUB010000106.1:0-3228 GCA_031416615.1 Thermoleophilia bacterium | reverse complement strand
GAGCTCGGCTGCGACCGACTCGGCTGCGAGCAGGCCGGCGGTGGCACCGTCCGTGAGGCCCGCCGAGTTCCCGGCCGTGACGCGCCCGCCGGCGCGGAACGGCGTCCGTAGGGTGGCGAGGCCGGCGAGGGTCGTCTCCGGGCGGAGGAACTCGTCACGCGCGGCGACCTTCCAGCCCTGCTCGCTGAAAACGCTCATCGGAACAACGGTGCGCGCCATCACGCCGTCCGCCTCGCCCCACGCTCGGGTTGCCCTGATCTGGCTCTCGAGCGCGTACCGGTCGGCCGCTTCCCGCGTCAGCTGCGGGAATGTGTCATGCAGGTTCTCGGCCGTCTGACCCATCACCGCGGCGCTCTCGTCGATCAGCCGCTCGCTGACGAAGCGAGGGTTGAAGTCGACCTCCTCGCCCATCGCGTGGTGGCCCATGTGCTCGACCCCACCCACGATCACGAGATCCGCCGCCCCCATCGCGATCTCTCCCGCGCCCGCAGTCGCCGCCGTCAGCGCGCCTGCGCACATGCGGTCGACGGCGAAGCCGGGCACGGTGTGCGGCAGTCCGGCGAGCAGCGCGACGTTACGACCGAGCGTCAGGCCCTGGTCTCCGACCTGGGCGGTCGCGGCCAGGATCACGTCGCCGATGCGTTCGGCGGGAACGCTCGGGTTGCGGCGCAGGAGCTCGCGAACGACCTTGACGGCCATGTCGTCGGCCCGTGTCTTCCAGAAGAGGCCGCCAGGCCCCGCCTTGCCGAACGCGGTCCGGACGCCGTCGACGAACACCACCTCGCGCAACTCGCGTCCCATTGCTCGGAGGATATCCGCCAGGTGACACCCGGGATCGACGCTGGAACCCGATGACCGGCGATACTCCCGCGGTGGACTGGAAAGCCAAGCGCACCTGGGCCGCAGCCGAGCACGACGCGCGGTCGAGGCGGCCGCCGGCGGACGGTGAGCGCGAGGACTTCCGGCTCGCCGGGATCGCGGGGGCGTCATGGGCTGAGGGCCTCGCCGCGCTCATGCTCGGCGAGCGCAGCTCCGCTGAGGGGCTCCTTCGCCGCGCGGCTGACGAGTACTGCGCCAGCTGGGCCGCCGCCCCGGCGGCGAGTTGGGGGCGGCCGATCGCGGCGTTGCGCTGCCGGCTGATGGCGAGGGACGAAACCGGCCTCGAGCTCGACGGAGCGGCAACGCTCGCGACGGGGTCGGGCGCGGCGACGGGCTCAATTGCCGCGTACGCAACGGCTCTCGCACTGCTCGCGCTCCGCCGCGACGGTGAGGCGCTCCCGGTTGCAGGCGGGCTGCAGAGCGACGCTGACTTCGTCCCATCGGTAGCCGACGCGCTCGCGGCGCTCGCCTCCGGCGACCGCCCCGGGTACGCGGCGGCGTCCGCGGCTGTCCTGCGTTCCTTCGAGGAGCGGGATGCGTTCCTGGAGGACACCCCGGTCGCCGACACGGTGCTCGTGCTGGATGCGCTCGCCGCGGCGCGTGGGATTGCCGCGATGCGTGGGGCCAGCGTGCTTCTTCCTTCCGTTCAGCCCTCGAGTATGTGACGATTGCGGCCGGAGGCCGGCGGGCGGCGCCGGCCTCCCTCAGAGCGCAGCCGAGGACGCCAGGCTTAGACCCCGTCGCCGGCTGCGAGTTCGCGCGAGCGCACCATGGCGGCCTGGATCGCGTTCAGGAACGCGGCGCGGACGCCCGCGATCTCGAGCTCGCGGATCGCAGCGATCGTCGTGCCACCGGGCGAGGTGACCATCTCTCGCAGTTCGACCGGGTGCATCTTCAGGTCGCGCATCTGCTGAGCCGTCCCGAGCATCGTCTGGACGACGAGCTGGGTCGAAATCTCTCGCGAGAGGCCGAGCAGGAGGCCGGCCTCGATCATCGCCTCGGCCAGGAGCGCAAAGTAGGCAGGCCCCGACCCCGAGACCGCCGTGACCGCGTCCATCAGTTTCTCGGGCACCCGGACGACCGCGCCGAGATGTGCGAGCGCTTCCTCGGCAAGCGTGATGTGAGCGTCGTCGGCGTGGGCGCCGGCGCAGAGTCCGGCGACTCCCTCGTGGACGACCGACGGTGTGTTCGGCATCGCACGGACGACCGGTACGCCAGGTGCGAGGTGACGCTCGATCGCGGCCGTCGGGATCGCAGCCGCAATCGAGAGGAGCGTCTGCTCGCCGGTGACCAGGTGGCCGATCTCGCCCAGTAGGGCTTCGATGTCCTGTGGCTTCACCGCGATCACGACAAGCGCCGCTCCGGAGACCGCTTCCTCGTTCGAAAGCGTCGCCACGATGCCGTGCCGCTCTGCGAGCTCGGTGATGCGCTCGGCGCGGCGGCTCGAGGCGATGATGTCGGCCGGTTCGCGCCAGCCGGAGGAGAGCAGCCCAGAGATCAGCGCCTCGCCGATCTTCCCGGCCCCGAGGACCGCGATCTTCCGCTCGTTCACTGCCATTGCTCCAGTCTAGGGGCTCGAGGTGGAACGGGCGCACTCCAGACGGGCGAAGGGCCGCTCTGCCCGGTACCTTCGCCCGGATGAACCTCGTGGACGCCGTGTCGCTCCGTTCGCGCCGGAGGAAGCTTCGGCTCTTCCTCGACGAGCTGCGCCCGACCTCGGCCACGACCATTCTCGATGTCGGCGTCGACGAGGTCGGCTTCGGCGCGGAGGGCGGCCAGTCCGGGTGCGGGACACACAACTTCTTCGAGGAGCACTACCCCTGGTGCGATCGCATCACGGCGCTCGGGCTCCACGACGGCTCGAGCTTCAGCCGGCGGCACCCCGAGATCGCCTACGTGCAGGGTGACGCGTGCGCGCTCCCGTTTGCTGACCACTCGTTCGACATCGTCTTCTCGAATGCGGTGATCGAGCATGTGGGCGACATCGACCGGCAGCGACTGTTCGTGGCCGAGGCGCTTCGCGTCGGCCGCCGCGTGTTCCTGACGACGCCCAACCGGTGGTTCCCGATCGAGCTGCACACGAGGCTGCCGCTCGTCCACTGGCTGCCGAAGGGCGCCGCCGACCGCGCCTACGCCCTCGCCGGCAGGGGCTGGGCGCGGGAGAACCAGCTGCTCGGCAGCGGGGAGTTGCGGCGCCTGTTCCCCGGTCCGGTTCGGATCGTCAATCTCGGCCTCACGCTCGTGGCGATCACATGAGCGCGCGCCTGCCCCGCATCGCGCTCGTCGTGTTCGTCGTCGGGCTCGCGGTTCACAACCTCGTCATGGCGGAGCTGTGGGATGCCGGCATTC
>JANOUB010000105.1:0-4177 GCA_031416615.1 Thermoleophilia bacterium | reverse complement strand
GGAAAGGCGAGCGCCGCGGGGACGTTCAGCAGTCCGAAGCCGGACAGGTCGTCCCTGCCCGGCAGGCCGATGTCCGTGGCAGAGCGACGCATCACCTCGAACAGCTGCGTTGCGTCGAGCTCGGGGCGCACCGTCCAGACCCAGGCGCTGGCACCCGACACGAGGGGCGCCGCGAAACTGGTGCCGTCGCCGGTTATCCAACCCTTGCCACGCGCTGTCGCGACCGGCATGTCGACCCCGGGCGCCGCGAGATCCACGAACTGCGACCGGCTCGAGAACTCCGCAATCCCGTTTGTTCGGTCGCTCGCAGCCACCGTCAACACATGCGGGATGCTCGCTGGGTAGCCGAGCGGATTCCCGGCGTCACCGTCATTGCCCGACGCAGCGACGATGAGGGTGCCCTTGCTGACGGCCTCATAGATCGCCTGTTCGATCGGGAGCTCCTTGCGGTCGGAGCCGAGGCTGAGGTTAATGACGCCGGGGCCGTTGTTGGCTGCGGCGAGGATCCCCTGCACGATCTCGGTCGTCACGAGCTCGGTGCCCTCGCCGTTGGCGGCGTCCCAGGAGCGAAGCAGCGCCTCCGGATAGATGCCGACCAGGCCGAGACCGTTAGCGGGTGCCGCGACGAGCGACGCGACCGAGGTGCCGTGCTCGCCACCGAAGCCCGCGGGTTCCTGGGCGTTCAGCGTCTCGGTGTTCTCTCGCCCAAGGAACTCGGGGTGGGAGACGTCGATCCCCGAGTCGACGATCGTGACTGCGCGCCCGGCGGGCGGTGGCGTGAGCGTGTCGACGCCGACGACGGCGCGCCACCACTCGGTCGGGACGAGCGGATCGGAGAAGTCCTTCACCGCGAGGGTGCCAGCAGGCCGGTTCGGTGCGCTGTAGCGGAGAGACCCGCGCGCGCGAAGGGCCGGAACGACCTGGGCGGCGGCAGCGTTCGGGACGAGATAGAGGCCGAGCGACGGCGCCACGAGGGTGCCGCCGGCACCGGTCACGAAGACTGCTTCGGCGCAGCGTGCAGCGGGACGTAGCTCCACGATCGTGGAGCGAGACGACGATCCTGCCTCGACGGTGGGAGAGACGGTGAGGCCGGTGGCGAGAACTGCCACGGCGCCGAGGAGGGAGATCCGCATTACTTGAGTTGTACGCTCCTCGCCGGCAGTTGGATGTAAGGGGTGTTTAAGCTTGGGTTGTGGGTCGTGCCTACGTGGGGCTCGGATCGAACCTCGGCGACCGGAGCGCCACGCTCACGCGCGCGGTAGAGCTGCTCGGCGAGCAGCAGGGGATCGACATCGTCGCCGTCTCGTTGTTCCGCGAGACCGATCCCGTCGGCTACCTCGACCAGCCGCGGTTCCTCAACGCCGCGGTCGCGATCGAGACCTCGCTCCGACCGGAAGAGCTCCTCGTCGTGCTGCTCGACGTCGAGCGCGAGCTCGGCCGGACGCGCGACGGGCCGCGGTACGGGCCACGGACGGTCGACCTCGATCTGCTGCTCGTGGAGGGCGTGACGGTCGACGAGCCAGGGCTGACGGTTCCGCACCCGCGCCTGCACGAGCGCGAGTTTGCGCTCGCACCGCTCGCCGAGCTCGATCCGTCGCTGATCGTGCCGGGACACGGCTCGGTGGGGCAGCTGCTCGAGCGGCTCACCTCTATCGTCTGACGGGCAAGGGGACTGGTGAGTATCTGAAAACGGGGGATCTCGAAGAACCTGTCCTCGCGCTACTCGCGAACGTATATGCAGGATAAGAAGATGTTTCCGGTGCAACGTTGGGGGGTGGCGCACTAGAATCTCCCTCATGAGCCATCTGGACGAACTCGACGAGTTCGAAGCAAAGCTCGAGCTCGAGCTGAAGCGCGAATACACCGCCGTCTTCGGTCTCTTCCGCTACTGCATCCTGACCCAGGACGCGACGTACCTGTGTAACCGGCTCGACCTCGAGGTCGTACCGCAGGCGAGCTATCCGTTCTTCCACCTCCAGATGGAGGACGTCTGGGTGTGGGACAAGAACAGGCCGACCCGGATGATCCCACGGGCCGAGGTGTACACGTCGGGCGATATGACTGTCGAGGAGCTTCGCGGCGAAGGTGACGAGCCCAAGCTCACCGCTGAGTCGCTCGCAGATCGTATCGGGGAGTCGTTGCCGGGCGACGAGGAGCCCCCTAGATGATTGACCGGATGTAGTCGCACCTGAACGACAGATAACCCATGCTGCTCGCCGTCGATGTCGGGAACACCCAAACCGTTCTCGGGCTCTACGACGGCGACCGTTTGACGGACGACTGGCGCCTCGCGACGGAGCGAACGCGCACGGGTGACGAGCTCGGCGTGCTGCTCGGCGGCATGCTCGACCTCGACGACGTCGACGGTATCTGCCTCTCCTCGACGGTCCCGACATTGATCCGCGAGTGGGAGCGAGTCGCGGCGCGTTGGGCCCACGTTCCCGTACTGGTGGTCGGGCCCGGGGTGAAGACCGGCATCCCGATCCGCTACGACGACCCCCGTGAAGTCGGGCCCGACAGGATCGTCAACTCGATCGCAGCGAAGGAGCGTTACGGGGCGCCGGTCATCGTCGTCGATTTTGGCACCTCCACGAACTTCGATGTCGTCTCACCGGCCGGCGAGTACGTCGGCGGCGTGCTTGCCCCCGGTATCGAGACCTCGATGGAGGCACTCTTTGCGCGCGCCGCTCGCCTCGTCAAGGTCGACTATGTCGAGCCGCCGAGCGTGATCGGCAAGACGACGGTGGGTGGGCTTCAGTCCGGCATCGTGTACGGCTTCGCCGGCCAGGTGGACGGCATCGTCACGGCGATCCGCGGCGAACTCGGTGTCGACGCACGCGTGATCGCCACCGGCGGCCTGGCAGAGCTCGTGGCACCGCACTCGAGCACGATCGAAGTGGTCGACCCGCACCTCACCCTCGACGGCCTCCGCCTCGTGTGGGAACTCAACGCTTGATCGTCGACCCGGCGCGGGGACGGCATTGCAAGATCATCGTGCTGGGGCTGACGTTACGCGGTCTCGATCTGGAGCGTGAGCCGCGGTGGCAGCGCGATCGCTGATGCGTCGCGGGTACGCTTGGCGTCGTAGAGTGCCCCGTCTGCGCGGTGGAACGCCGCGGTTGGTGACACCGAGCCGTCGAGCAGCGTCCCTCCGACAGAGACGGTCACCGGAAGTGCCGTCGTCGACGTGGCGACCGGGAGTTCGCGGACGAGTGTGCGGATGCGCTCTCCGAACTGCTCGAGCTGGCGGCGCCCCCGGACACCCGGAGCGAGCACGGCGAGTTCCTCGCCGCCCCAGCGGGCGACCACATCGGAGGGACGCAGCCCGTCGGTGAGCCGCCGGACGACCTCGATCAGCACCTCGTCACCGGCGCCATGGCCGAACCGGTCGTTCACCGACTTGAAGTGATCGAGGTCGACGACGAACAATCCCGCCGGCACGCCACCACGAACGACGCGTGCGTGCTCGGCGACCATCGCCTCTTCGAAAGCGCGGCGGTTCGGAGCGCCGGTGAGTTGATCGCGGCGGGCGTTCGCCTGCTCCGCGGCAAGCGCGGCCGCGCTGGTCTCCCGGCTGCGCTGGGCGAGCAGGAGCACGGCGAGGAGCGACGCCATCGTCGTGGCCACGAGTGGGGTGCTCTCGGTGTCTACGATCAGCAGGACCGAGAGCAGCGGGACGGCGAGGACTGTCTCGAGCAGGTCGACGCGGAGCCCGCGGGACCACAGCTCCAGCAACAGGCCGGGGTGCCGCTCGAGGATGACCAGGAAGCGGCAGACGGAGTTCACGGCGACGGCGGCCAGCATCGCGACAGCGGCGGCCGTGGCGGCGGCCGCGGCTGTCCTCGTGCCACCGCCGAGGAGTGCCAAGGCGAAGATTCCGGCTGCGAGGCCCTGCAGAGCGGCAATGCCCCCCTCCGCCGACTGTCGGCGCCACACCGACTCCGGGCGAACCAGTTGCGTCGACATGCCGGCGGCAACACCGAGGAGCGGGCCGCCGAGCAGCGCGGCGAGCACGACGACGGGAGTCGCAGCGGTGTACCAGCTCCGCGGGCCGAGCTGGACGACCACCTGCTTCGCTGCCGCTGCGACTGCGAGCATCGCGATGGCGACCGGAAGCGACGTAGTGAGAGAGGCCCCCGACCGAGCCGTCCAGAGTGCCGTCCCGACGACGGCGACG
>JANOUB010000104.1:0-2866 GCA_031416615.1 Thermoleophilia bacterium | reverse complement strand
CACTGTTCGGCGCAACGCAACGATCGACTGGACGGTGAAGGAGAGTGCCCGAGCGAATCTCCGTCGCCTCGTGCGCCGCATCCTCCGGAACAACGGCTACCCGCCTGACATGGAGGAGCGCGCGACGCTCATCGTGCTCGAGCAGGCCGAGTTGCTCGGGCTCGAGGT
This sequence comes from Thermoleophilia bacterium, assembly GCA_031416615.1. Classification (GTDB taxonomy): domain Bacteria; phylum Actinomycetota; class Thermoleophilia; order Gaiellales; family Gaiellaceae; genus Gaiella. The sequence goes on along the minus strand of JANOUB010000104.1, from coordinate 2,698 downwards.
CGCCGCCGAGCCGGTCGTGCTGCCGTTCCGGCGTCTCAGCGACACCGAGGCGGAGCCGTTCGTGAACTGCATCCCGCTCTACTCGCTCGCGGCAGCGGCGGGATCGTTCGGGGACGCGCAGACGCCGGAGGCCGAGGCATGGGTCGCGCCCAACGGGCGGGTGCGCCCTGCTTCGGGTTTGTTCGTGGCGCAGGTCGTTGGGGAGTCGATGAACCGGCGGATCCCGAACGGCGCCTTCTGCATCTTCCGGACGCCGGTCGAAGGCTCGCGCACCGGGCGCGTGCTGCTCGTGCAGCACCGGGAGATCAGCGATCCCGACACCGGGGGGAGCTACACCGTGAAGCTCTACGAGCGGGTGTCGCCTGACGTGGTTCTCCTCACGCCGGAGACGGACGTCGATGGCTACGAGCCGATCGAGGTCAACGCGTCGGCCGACGACGTGCGCGTCATCGCGGAGCTCGTCGAGGTGCTCGGCGTGCTTCCGTAGAGCTCTGGATCAGGCCGGCTCACGGCGCCTTCCGCGACCTGCGCGAGTTGCACGACGCGCTCGACGAGGCCGTCGCGGCGGCCGACGGCTTTCGGGTGACACTCGGGCTTGGCCGCTCGCCGCGCACGCAGCAGCAGCTTCAATCGGGGAGCAGGGTCAGCGTCGCGCAGTGGCGGGGACGGACGACCGAGAAATGACGGCGATCGAGCGTGGCGAGGCTCTCGACGCCAAGGCGCTCGCAGGTGGCGACGACAGAGGCGTCGACGATGCCGAGGGGCAGGTCGCGGTACTGCTCGAGCAGCTCGGCGATGCGGGCCCAGTCGGATGGCTCGACCGGCTCGACCAGGAGTTCGCCGTCGGAGAAGGAGCGGGCGAATGCCTGCTCCGCCCGGTGCCCGATGCGATCACCCAGGAAGTAAGCGACCTCGGTCACGACGAGAGCGGGGACGATCAGCGGGCGCGACGCCTGCGACAGCAGCGCAATGCAGCGCTCGTGATTGCGGTCGGCGGTGGCGGCGGCTGCGACGAGCGGCCCCGCATCGACGATCAGCATCAGGCTCGACTGCGACCGCGCCGGTCCACAGCGCGGCGCACGTAGTCGTCGACTCGCTCCGAGGCATCCGCGGGCCCACCCTCGCCGACAGCGAAGAAGGACAGCGGCTGCCCGGGCGTCGGCGCCGGCAGGTGATGCTCGACCGCTTCCCGCACAACCTGAGCGAGCGGAACACCGCGACGGCGAGCCTCCAGGCGAAGGCGTGCCTCAACGTCGTCCGGAAACATCACCGTCGTCCGCTTCATGAGGTAAGCATACCGCATCACCGCTACTCCCACCACCGGTACGCCGGTGGCGGTCCGCCGGCTATCTCGTCGGGTCGATGATCCCGAAACTCCCGTCACGCCGGAAGTGCGCCACGGTGGCTGCGACCCCGTCGGCGAGCGAGGTGCGCGGGAACGGGCCGACATCGCGGTCGAAGCCGACGGCTTCGAGGGCCGGTGGGAAGGGCAGCGGATCGCCGCTCCAGGTGATCTCGGCTCCCGGCACGGCCGCGTGGATGCACGCGACCACAGCGCCGACGTTGGCGAGGGCGCCCGGCAGGTTGTAGACAGCGGCCGTCGCGGTCACGGTGTGCGCTGCCGTGATCACCGCGCGCGCGACATCCGGGGCGTAGTCGTACTGGGCCGTCCCCGAGAACGCGATGTGGAACGGCTCACCGCGCACCGCGGCGAGCATCGCCATCGTCGGCCCCGAGGTCATGCCCTGGTCGCGGCCGGGGCCGTACACCACATAGGGCCGCAGCCCGATCGAGGGCACGCCGGCCTCTGAGCGGTAGACGCGTGCGATGCCTTCGTCGGCGAGTTTCGACACCCCGTACAACGTCGCGGGGCTCGTGCCTCCCGCCTCTGGCGCGGGTGAGGGGTCGGAGGGGCTGTAGACCGCGGCCGAGCTCGCGTATGCCACACAGGGGATCCGGTCGAGTCGGCGCGAGACGGCGTCGAACACGTTGACAGTGCCCGCCACGTTGACATGCATGCCGAGCGGCGGGTTGGCGCGGACGAACGGCACCTGGAGCGCGGCGAGATGGATGACACGCGTGATCTGCCACTCGTCGAGGGCCCGCTCGAACGCGGCGAGATCGGTGATGTCGCCCTTGATCAGCTCGACCCGGCCGGCGTCGGCGCCGAGCACGAGCTCGAGGCGGCTCGGGTCATCGCCGAGGTCGTAGCCGACCACCGCGTCGCCGTCGTCGAGCGCGCACCGGCAGACCCAGGCGCCCAGGCAGCCGAGCGCACCCGTCACGAGCACGCGCTCAGGCAAGGGGCGCGTCCTGGTAGACGGTCACGGTCTCGGTGTAGAACTCCATTGCGGCTCGTCCCTGCTCGTGCGGCCCCCAGGCGGAGCTCTTGAGGCCGCCGAACGGGACGTGGACATCGGCGCCCGCGGTCTGCGAGTTGATGTGCAGGATGCCGGCCTGGAGCTCGTTCGCGAAGCGCTGAGTGGCGTGCAGGTCGCGGGTGAAGATCGCCGCGGAAAGGCCGAACTCGACCGCGTTCGCGCGCTCGAGCGCCTCATCGAGCGTCGAGAAGCGGTAGAGCGAGGTAACCGGCCCGAACACCTCCTCGCAGGAGAGGAACGCGTCGTCGGCGACGTTCTCGAACACGGTGGGTGCGATCAGGTATCCCTCATCGCTCGCGCGGACGCCTCCCGCTGCG
>JANOUB010000103.1:0-1872 GCA_031416615.1 Thermoleophilia bacterium | reverse complement strand
GCTCCTGCGTGAGCGCTACAGCGAGGGCCGGAGCGGCATCGTCCTGCAGAAGGTGGCCGGCGGCTACGCGTTCGGCGCCGCCCGCGAGGCTGCCGAGGCCTGTGCGCGCCTGTTCGAGCGTCCGATCGAGCGGGGCCTGTCGCAGGCCGCCCTCGAGACGGTGGCGATTGTCGCCTATCTCGGCCCGGTGTCACGCCCCGAGATCGCCCGCATCAGAGGCGTCGCCGCAGACTCTGCCGTCGCCTCGCTCCTCGAGCGTGGCCTGATCGCCGAGGCCGGTCGAGAGAGCGTGCCCGGCGGTGCGGTTCGCTATCGCGTAACGGCGCTCTTCGAGCGCGTCTTCGGCCTCGAGTCGCTCGCCGCGCTGCCGCGGCTCGACGATATCGGTGAAGACCAGGCCGCAATCCGCGACCGGCTGCTCGAGGTCGCGGAGGCGCGCGCCTCGTAGGATGAGGCTGCGGTGGAAGAGCGTATCGCAGCCTCATCCTACGATTGCTTGTTGCCGCGCTGCGCGCGGATCCTGAAGCCGGGAACCTGCGGTTCCCCGTGACCCCTCCCTTCAGTAAGGCACTCGTCGATGACACTCTGGCGAGGATGAGGCTGCGGTGGAAGAGCGTATCGCAGCCTCATCCTACGATTGCTTGTTGCCGCGCTGCGCGCGGATCCTGGCGGGCAGGGCCGCGGTGGAAGAGCGTACCGCGGCCCTCCCCGCCCGATGCTTGCTGCCGCGCTGCGCGCGGATCCTGAAGCCGGGAACCGACCGATTCGTAGGGGCTATGCGAAACGGCGCCTTGGCGCCGTACAGCGTCGCCCGACCGCGAGCGCCGTCGCGGGCGAGGCTGTCCTCGCCGAGGCTCGCGGCGCCTAGCCTGGCGTCCGTGCCGCGCGGCCCGCCGGCTGTTCGTGAGGGCGCAACGCGCGTGCGCTTGCTGTGAATGGCTCGCGGGCGAGCCGCTTCAGGATCACGCGAAGCCTGCAGAAGGCATCGGGCGGGGAGGGACGCGGTACGCTTTTCCACCGCGTACCCCCCCGCCAGGATCACGCGAAGCGTGCAGAGAATGCCTGAGTGGGGAGGTTGCGGTACGCTCTTCCACCGCAACCTCCCCACTCAGATCTGCCAGGCGTCGTTTCGGAGCACCGGCACGTGCTCGCCGGCAGCGGTGATGCCGTCAACGTTCAACTCGGGACTGCCGATCATGAAATCGATGTGGATCTCGCTCTCGTTGACGCGTGCCTTGTCGGCCTCGTCGGCGACGCCCAGCGCGTAGCCCGAGCCGAGTGCGATGTGACTGGCCGCGTTCTCGTCGATGAGCGTGTCGTAGAAGACGGTCTCGAGCGGCCCGATGCGGCCGCTGCCGTCGACGAGCGCGAGCTCGCCGAGGCGCGTGCCGCCGTCGTCCTTCGCGCACGCTCCGCGCAAGGCGTCGGCATTCTCGTCTGCATCGATCTTGACGGCCCGACCGCCCTCGAACTCGATTCGGATGCCGTTGATGATCGAGCCGTACAGCTCGAGCGGCATGGTCGCCGTGACGTGGCCGTCGACCCGCAGCGGATCGGGTGTCGTGAACGTCTCTTCGCTCGGGATGTTGGGGAAGTGCTCGAGCCCGTCAACCGTCGTGAACTCCGCCGCGTGCCACACCGACGACCGGAACAGCCCCACCGTGAGGTCGGTTCCGGGGCCATGGAGATGGATTGCATCGAAGCGCCGGCCGGTCAGCGCGTCCGCTCCCTGCTTGACCGTTGCCATCCGCTCGATCCAGGCCGCCGCCGGATCGTCTGCGTCGAGCCGGCAGATGTGCGCGATGGCCCCCCAGAGGCGGTCGTACGCCTCCTCGGGGCCGGCGTCGGGGTACACGGCCTCTGCCCAGTCCC
>JANOUB010000102.1:0-4542 GCA_031416615.1 Thermoleophilia bacterium | reverse complement strand
CGCCCGGCGTCGCGCACGGCCGCCCGCGCCGCCATCGTCGAGAACGTGATGATCTGCGCCACGCGGTCGCGCCCGTACTTCTCGGCGACGTAGTTGATCACCCGCTCGCGGCCCTCGACCGCGAAGTCGATGTCCATGTCGGGCATGTCCTTGCGGGCCGGGTTGAGGAACCGCTCGAACAGCAGGCCGTAGCGCATCGGGTCGATGTCGGTGATGCCGAGGCAGTAGGCGGCGAGCGAGCCGGCGGCGCTGCCTCGGCCCGGGCCGACCGAGACGCCGTCGCGCTTCGCAAAGGCGATGAAGTCGGCGACGATGAGGAAGTAGTCGGCGAATCCCATCTCGCGGACCGTTTTGAGCTCGAACTGGAGGCGCTCGGTCAGCTCAGACGTCAGCTTGTGGTAGCGCTTCGCGAGGCCCGTCTCGCACAGTTCGACGAGGTAGTCGAACGCGTCGCGGCCGCCGGGTGTGGGGAACGACGGCAGCAGCACCCGGTCGAGCTCGATCTCGACGTTGCAGCGATCGGCGATCTCGAGCGTGCGGCGCATCGCGTCCTCGTGCCCGGGAAAGTCGAGCGCCATCTCCTCGGGCGTCTTGAAGTAGAACTCGTTCGTCCCGAACTTCCAGCGGTTCGGGTTCTTCAGCGAGTCGCCCGACTGGATGCAGAGGAGCGCTTCATGCGGGTAGGCGTCGGTCGCGTCGAGGTAGTGCACGTCGCCGGTCGCGACGAGAGGCAGGCCACGCTTGGCGGCGAGGCCGGGCAGCGCCTGGAACACCGGCTGCTGAATGTCGAGGTGCCCGTTCTGGAGCTCGACGTACGTGTTGTCGTGGCCGAAGATCTGTTCCAGGCGGTCGAGCTCCATCTCGGCGTCGCCCAGCCGCGCTTCGGAGATCGCTTTCGAGACCCGTCCCGAGAGGCAGCCGGAGAGCGCGATCAGGCCCGGCGCGTACCGCTCGAGCAGCTCCCAGTCGACGCGTGGACGGTAGTAGTAGCCCTCCAGGTAGCCGAGCGAGCAGAGCTTGATCAGGTTGCCGTAACCGGCTGTCGTCTCGGCGAGCAGCGTCAGGTGCGCGGTGCCCTTCGTCTGCTTCCGCCGGTCGTCGGCGACGTACACCTCGCAGCCGATGATCGGCTTCACACCCTGCTTGTGCGCGGCCTTGTAAAGGTCGATCGCGCCCGCGAGCGAGCCGTGATCGGTGAGCGAGACGGCAGACATCTCGAGCCTGGCCGCCTTGTCGACGAGCGCCGGGATCCGACACGCCCCATCGAGGATCGAGAACTCGGAGTGGACGTGGAGGTGGACGAACGGCGCGGTCACGGGAGAGCCACTTTACTGTCGGCGTGTGACGGCGCTTCCTGGTGTCATTTGTTGTTGGAACTCTCGATGCTCAATCTCGGTCCAGGCTACCGAGTAGGGCTCTACAGACCGAGGTCCGTGAGCGACGCGCGGAGCGCGGCGACCTCCGCCTCGAGTCGAGCGACACGTTCCTCGAGCGGGTCGCGGGCGAGAACCGGCCGCGGCGCATCGTTCTCAACCGGTCCCTCGACCTCGCCCCCCAGAAGCTGTGCGTACCGCTCCTCCTTCTGACCGGGACGGCGGTCGAGCCGCACCACGAACTCGCGGGCGACCAACTGCTCGAGGGTCTCCTCCACCTCCGACAGCGCGCCGAACGGGTGGAGCCGATCGGTGCGCTGCTTCAGTTCGCCGGGCGTCTGGGGGCCGCGGAGCATGAGCACGCAGAGGATCGAGATCTCGTCGTCTGCGAGCCCGAGTGTCTCCTGAACCAGCTGCCTGTACTTGACGGAGCGGCTGCCCTGCCCGGAGGCGAGCCGCGCCCACTCCTTGCGCCACAACCGCTGGAGCGCATCGCGGATCGACGCCTCGTCGAGGTCGACGACGGGGTCACGATTTGTGGCCTGATTGCACGCAAGGCGCAGCGAGTTGAGCGTCAGCGGGTAGGCGTCGGGTGTCGTCCGCTGCTTCTCGACCAGACAGCCGAGCACCCGGATCTCGACGGCGTCTGCGTCCACGGCAACAGCGTACGATATGCGTGCGACGCACCTCGCAACCGCTGCAGCGCGGCACGCGCAGAATGGTTGCACCCTGCATGACCTCGATCGAACGGGCAGAGTGCAGGTGTGAATCGGGATCCCGACCGCAACGTCGTCGGCGGCGAGTTGCTGCCATGCTCGGACGACCCTGTCACGGGGTTCTTCCGCGACGGCTGCTGCTCTACCGGCCCGGAGGATCTCGGCAGCCACACGGTGTGCGCGGTGATGACGGAGGAGTTCCTCGCTTTCAGCGTGCAAACGGGCAACGACCTCTCGACGCCACGCCCGGGATGGGGGTTCGCGGGCCTGCAGGCGGGTGACCGCTGGTGCGTCTGCGCCGCGCGGTGGCTCGAGGCCTACCGTGCCGGCGTCGCAGCTCCGGTGGTTCTGGGCGCCACGCACGAGCGGGCCCTCGAGGTGGTGCCGATCGAGGCGCTGACCGCCCTCGTCGCCGCCCCTTAGCCTGGATCCAGGCTGATCCAGGCTAAAGCTCGGCGGCCGAAACGCCGATGTTCCTGCAATGGCCACACGCCAGACCGACCTGGACGTCCGCAGCGTGATCGAGACGACTCGTCTGCGTCTCGAGCCCTGGGACGATGCGCATTTCGAGCGTTTCGCCCGCTTCATGCGCGACCCCGACGTGACCCGCTACATCCGCGCCAAGCCGCTCGGCCTCGACCGTGCGGTCGAGCAGCACGAGCGGTCGCTCGAGGAGTGGGCACTCTTCGGGTTCGGAAAGCGCGCCGTGATCGAGGCCGAAACCGATCAGTGGCTGGGGTTCGTCGAGCTCTCGCAGGTCGGGCCAAGGAAGGGATCGCGTGACGACGACATCGAGCTCGGCTACTTCGTGGAACCGTCTCGCTGGGGCGAGGGCATCGCGACGGAGGCGGCCATTGCCACACGGGACGAGGCGTTCGACCGCTGCGGGGTCAACGAACTGATCGGCCGCTGCCGCGTCGAGAACGTCGCCTCCGCGCGCGTTCTCGCCAAGACCGGTTTTCGCCGCCTGCGCCTGTTCGAGCTCGACGACGGCATCGTCGTCGAGATCCACCGTATACAGCGCACCCACTGGGTGGTTCCGCCAGGGCGCCGCGAGCGCCCTGCGCCCGAAGGAAGCGCGAGTGCGGGAGCGGACTACCGTGAAACGGGCTGATCGTCTTGCCGTTGCCGACCGTGCGGGTAACGAGCGCCCCGTCTATGACGTCGTGCTGCTCGCGGGCAGCCCGCGGCGCTACACCCTGGAACTCGCCCCCGACCTCGCCGAGGGCTCCTTGATCGAGGTCGACGGCGAGCAGTGGACAGTCGCCGACGTCCGCGCCGCCGAGGGCGCTCCGTCACAACTGATCTGCATCTACGCCCCCTGATCGTTCAGCTGGCGCGGACGTTCCCGTGAAGCCGCACGTACGCTACGTCGGTGTTCTTCCGTCCCGGCGAACCACACGGTCTCCGCGGTAACCCCTTCAACCAGCTGGTGATCCCGCGACCGATCGGCTGGATCTCCAGCGTGAGCGCCGGCGGGCAGGTCAACCTGGCGCCTTTCTCGTTCTTCAACGCCGTCGCATACGTGCCGCCGCAGGTGATGTTCGCCACGACCGGGCCCCATCGAGAAGGCGGCCCCAAGAACTCGCTGGCGAACATCCGCGAGACGGGCGAGTTCGTGGCGAGCCTCGCGACCTGGCCGCTACGCCAGGCGGTCAACACGTCGAGTACCCCCGCCCCCGCCGGGGTCGACGAGTTCGAGCTTGCAGGGCTGACGAAGGCGGCTGCCCGGATCGTCACGGCGCCCTACGTGGCGGAGAGCCCCGTCCACCTCGAGTGCACTCTGACCCAGACCGTCGAGCTGCCGGCTCCCGACCCGGCCGATCCCAACATCGTGGTCTTCGGCGAGGTTGTCGGCATCCATATCGACGACAGCATGATCGTCGACGGCCGAGTGGACGCGCTGCGGCTCGACCCGATCGCAAGGCTCGGCTACGACGAGTACGTACGCGTCGCCGACGTCTTCACGATGACACGACCTGACTGGCCCCCGAGATGACATGGGACTCCGCCGGTGCGTTGTGCCCGGCCGAACCACGCGTCTTTCACGTGCCGTCCTGCGGCGTCGGTACCGTGGCAACTGGACGCGGTGCCATCACCGCTCCGCATCGAGAGAGGCTGAGGGCCCCGGCCCACTGAAGCCTCGGCAACCTGCGGTCGCGCAAGGTGCCACAGCCGGGGTGATGTCGGGCGAGGAGGAACGATGAGCACCAACAAGACACCGTCCTTCGCAGACCTGCTTGCCGAGCGGGGCGTGCTGATCGCCGACGGCGCGACGGGTACGAACTACCAGACGATGGGAATGGAGCCCGGTCTCGCGCCCGAGGAGTGGCTGTTCGAGGCGCCCGAGCGCGTGGTCGAGCTACATCGCGCGTTCGCAGCTGCCGGTGCCGACATCGTCCTCACCTGCACGTTCGGTGCGACGGCACTGCGGCTCACCGAAGGGCCGCTGA
>JANOUB010000101.1:0-4080 GCA_031416615.1 Thermoleophilia bacterium | reverse complement strand
GGGGGGGGGGCCGGCCCCCCCCCCCCCCCCGGCGGGGGCCCGCCCCCCCCCACGCCAGGCTTCAGCCTGGCGTCGGGCGGTTACGTAGTGCGTTTCGCGCTACGACCTGATCTCCGAGTGCGCGCCCGTGTACTGCGCGGTGATCGTCCCCGAGAGAGCGTTGGCCGGTTAGGACATCTTGCGCCGCTTCCAGCGATCAGGCATCGTGATGGCATGGACGAAGAACAGGGCATCTATCGCGAGGAGGTGCATCTGATGGTGGGCGCGCTGGCCGATATCTATGCCGATACGAGCCGCATCCTCGCGATTCTCGGCGATGAGGAGGACGGTGATGAAGCGGAGGAAATGGACTCCTGAGGAATGGCGCGCGTGGCGCGCAGCGCGTGAGGCGCGACTTCTCGAGCTCCGCAGCTGCGTCGCGCGGATCGACGCGGAGCTGGCGGCGAAGAGGAAATGATCTCGGCAGGCAGGCAGCACCCGTCGGAACGGCCCTTCGACGCCAGGCTGAAGCCTCGACGCCAGGCTGAAGCCTCGACGCCAGGCTTCAGCCTGGCGTCGCACGTCACGGACAGGCGCCGCGGACTCCGTTTGACGCCAGGCTAAAGCCTGGCGTCGGAGCACTAGGCTCAGACACTCCAGTCGACATCGACCACCTCGCCGCTTTCGACGAGCACGGTGTCGCCCCGGTCGAGCACGATCGTGAGGCGGCCGTCCGGGGCGATCGCGCCCGCCGCGCCGGCGCGGCCGGCCACACGCACCCGCCGGCCGCGCAGCGCGTTGCGCTGCTCGAGTTCGCCGGCGAGGCACGCGAGGCCACCGGCCACCCAATCCGCGTAGCGGCGCTCGAGCTCGACCAGAACCGAGGCGAGAACGATGCCGCGGTCGAACGGCCGTGCGGCGGCGATCCGAAGCGACGTGGCAGGCGTCCGCGTCACCGGCGGCAGGTCGCGCTCCTCCTGGTTGACGTTGATCCCGATACCGCAGACGACCACCGCGTCGGACGCTTCGAGCAGGATCCCCGCCACCTTGCAGCCGTCGATGAGTACGTCGTTCGGCCACTTCACCACGGCACGCACGCCGGCCTCCCGCTCGATCGCGCCGGCGACGGCGAGCCCGACCACGAGCGAGAGCTGTGGCAGCGCCGCCGCCGGCGGTCGCAACAGCACAGAGAAGAGGAGTGCGGTCGAGGGTGCGTCGTCCCAGCGCCGGCCCGAGCGCCCCCGGCCCGCCGTCTGGTGCTCGGCCACGGCGACGGCTCCGTGTGGGAAGTCGCCGTCGCGGAGGATGTCCTGGGTCGACGGCGTCTCCACGGCGTGGAAATACGGCTCGCCGAGCCCGCCGCGAAGGAGCGGGCGGAACCGGTTGGGCTCGAGCTCACTCACCGTCATCGACCCGGCGGAGGCGCTTCGTCGCCCCGCGCCGCTTCTTGGCGTCGAGGCGCTGCTCCTTCGCAGCGCGTGACGGTCGCGTGGGCACCCGGTGACGCTGCACGCGGAGGGCCTCGGCCAACCGCGCCACGAGCCGGTCGATCGCGAGCTCACGGTTACGTAACTGGCTCCGCTCGTCCTGGGCGATCGCTCGCAGGATCGGACCTGCCCTCCCAACGACTCGGCGTTTCTGGGCCACGGTCAGCGCATCCGATGCCTCGACGTCGAACACCGCCTCGACCCGCGTCTCTGACGTGTTGGCGTGCTGCCCACCCGGCCCGCTCGACCGTGACACGCGAAGCTCGATCTCCGAGAGTGGCAGGACGACCGACCGCGTCACTCTCCGGCCGGCGCGATCCGGCGCCTCGCTCATGGGCGCTGCGCGCCGGTGAGATCGTGATGGTCGTGCCCGTGACCTGCGCTCATGGATAGACGGTAGCGCGGGCGGACGCTGCCGTTCCGTCAAGCAGAGGGCGCGTCTTGGAGAATGTCACCGATGGCTTGCATCCTGCTCGATGTCGACGGCGTCCTGCATGTCTCCGGTGAGCCGATTCCCGGCGCCGTCGAGGCTGTTGCCCGCCTTCGCCGGCAGGGTCACGCTCTCCGCTTCGTCACGAACAACTCCACGCGGCCTCGGGCGACGCTCGCCGAGGAGCTTCGCCTGCTCGGTTTCGAGCTCGGTGACCACGAGCTCCAGACGACGCCACGAACCGCCGCCAGCGAGCTCGCAGGCAAGCGCGTGTTCGCGCTCGTGATGGGGGCGATCGTTCCCGACCTCGAAGGCATCGAGCTCGTCGGGGATCATGCGGACGCGGTGTTGCTCGGCGGCTGCGACGAGACGACCGAGCCGAATCAGGTGTTCTCGTGGATGAACCTGGGTCGCGCCTTCGCGGAGCTGCAGATGGGCGCCGAGCTGTACTGCCTCCACAAGAACAAGTGGTGGCAGACGAGCCGTGGTCCGTTGCTCGACGCCGGAGCATTCGTGGCAGGCCTCGAGTATGCGACGGGGGTCGACGCCACGATTCTCGGGAAGCCCAGCCCGGCCTACTTCGCGGCTGCGCTGGACGCGCTTGTGGCAGAGCCCGGGCTGACGTGGATGGTGACCGACGATCTCGAGGCTGACGTCCGCGGGGCCCAGCTCTTCGGCATGCGGACAGCGCTCGTCCGCACCGGCAAGTTCAGGCCCGAGACCCTCGAGAGCTCAGGCATCGTGCCGGAGATCGTCCTGAGCTCGGTGGCCCAGTTTCCCGAGTGGCTCGAGCGGTCGCTTTAGTGCGGCCTCTCCAATTGTTCCGCGTGAATCGTGTCGTTGGTGTGGGCGGCCGCACGTAGTGCCCGTCAAGATCGGCACCGACCTGATCGAGATCGAGCGAATCGTGCGCGCGCTCGAACGGCCCGGGTTCCGCGACCGCTGCTTTACGAAGGCCGAGCAGGTGTACTGCGAGGCGCGGCGCAACCCGGCGGAGAGCTACGCGGCCCGGTTCTGTGGCAAGGAAGCAGTCGGCAAAGCGCTCGGGTGCGGCGTGCGGTTCACGTGGAAGGACATCGAGATCGTGGGGCCGCCCAAACCCGGCGTGACGTTGACGGGCCGAACCGCGGGGTTTGCAGAACGGGTCGGGATGCGTGAGATAGACGTCTCGCTGACCCACTCGCACACGATGGCGGGCGCCGCCTGCGTCGTGCGCCTCGAGGGTTGACCTAGTGGCCCCGGGCTACGAGTCTCTCTGCACGGCGGCCGAGATGCGCGCCGCCGAGGAGGCGTACCCGGGCTTCCCTGCCACGGCACCCGAGTTGATGGAGCGGGCGGGTACCGCGGTGGCGCTCGAGGCGATGCGCGCGTACCCGCAGGCACGCCGGTTCGCGGTCGTGTGCGGCAGCGGCTCGAACGGTGGTGACGGGCGGATCGCGGCGCGGGTGTTGCGGGAAGCGGGCCGCGAGGCCGTCGAGACCGACGCGGTTGAAGGGTGCGACGTGGTGGTCGACGCGCTCTTCGGCACCGGGTTCAGCGGCGTGCCTCGACCCGACGCGGCAACGTTGATCGAGCGGATCAACGCGTGCGGCCTGCCCGTCGTCGCCGTCGACCTACCCTCTGGCGTCGACGCCTCGACGGGCGAGGTCTCCGGCACTGCCGTCCGCGCGACGCTTACCGTCACGTTCCAGGTGCCCAAGATCGGGTTGGCCGTCGCCCCGGGACGGTTCCATGCCGGCGAGGTCGTTGTTGCCGACATCGGCCTTGGGCCAATCGAGACAGCCGCCTGTCGCGCCACCCGGGCCCTGCTCCCGCAGGTGCCGCTTCGTGCCGCCCACGACTCCAAGTTCACGGCAGGTTCCGTGCTCGTCGTCGGCGGCGCTCCCGGCACGACCGGCGCACCTGTTCTCGCCGCGATGGCCGCCCTTCGTACCGATGCCGGCTACGTCACGCTCGCCGTTCCGCGCGAGTGCCTCGCGGTTGTCGAGGTGCTCGCACTCGAGCCTGTCAAGCGTGGCTTCGACTGGGAGGATGCGGAGGAGACGATCATGGCCGAGGCGGAGCGGGCGAACGCCGTCGCGCTCGGGCCGGGCCTCGGCCGCAGCGCTGAGGCGCTCGCAGTCGTGGCCCGTCTCCTCGAGCGCCTAGAGCTGCCGGTCGTCGTCGATGCCGACGCTCTCTTCG
>JANOUB010000100.1:0-4859 GCA_031416615.1 Thermoleophilia bacterium | reverse complement strand
GCCGCTCTTCGATGCCAGAGGCCGGGTGATCGGGATCAACGCGCAGATTCGCTCGACGAGCGGCACTGCGGAAGGGGTTGGCTTCGCGATCCCGATCGACACCGCGCGCCGGGCGCTCGAGCAACTCGTGCGAACGGGGCGGGTCTCGTACGCGTACGTCGGTATCACCACCCAGAACGTCACGCCCGGCCTCGCCAGGAAGTTCGGTTTCGCCACGCGTCAAGGCGCCCTCGTCGCCAAGGTCGAGCCCGGCACACCGGCCGCCCGAGCGGGCCTACGCGGCGGCACGCGCGTCGAGGGCTACAACGGCCTCCAGGTGTCTCTCGGCGGCGATCTGATCGTGAGAATCGGCGACAGGCCCGTGGCGAGCGCGCAGGATGTCTCGCGTGCGGTCACAGCGCTCGAGGCAGGCCAGCGCGTCGCTTTCACGGTGCTGCGTGGAGGCACGAGCCGTCGCGTGGTGCAGGTGACCCTGGCGGAGCGCCCAGACTGAGTACCATGGCGAGGTGAGGACGATGCGGCTCCCGCGAGGCACCGGGCCAGCCCAGCGAGGTGTTGAGCCTGGCCTGGCGAGCCGGACGGGATGCAACGCCCACGCAAAACGGTGGATCCAGGCTGAGCCCGTTGCGACCCGCGCGGCAGCGAACAGGGGGCTCTCTGCTGCGATTTACGGAGGGAACGGGCCGGACGGAGGGCAGCCGCGATGACCGATCTTTCCCACGTCGATCCCGACGGGACGGTTCGGATGGTCGACGTTGGCCACAAGCCACTCTCCCGTCGCCGCGCGGTCGCGCGCGCCGCCGTGTTGATGGCGCCCGAGACGGTCGCGCGGCTCGGTGGGCTCCCGAAAGGGGACGCGCTGACGACCGCCCAACTCGCGGGGATCATGGCCGCGAAGCGAACGAGTGACCTGATCCCGCTCTGTCACCCGCTGCCGCTCACCGTCGTCGACGTCAGGGTGACGGTGGTCGCCACGGGGGTCGAGATCGAAGCAGTCACCGAGACGACGGCGCAAACCGGCGTCGAGATGGAGGCGCTAACAGCAGCTACCGTCGCCGCGCTGACCGTCTACGACATGGCGAAGGCGATCGACAAGAACATGACCATCACCGGCGTCACGCTCGTCGAGAAAACAAAGGAGCCCGTGTGAAGGCGGCCGTGCTCACGGTCTCGGACGGGGTTCACCACGGGACGCGCGACGATCGCAGCGGCGACGCACTCGTCGAATTGCTCGCGGGCGAGGGCTTCGAGGTGGAGCGATGCGTCGTTCCCGACGAATCCGGCGTGATCGCAGCTGCGATCGTCGAACTCGCGGACCGGAGCTCCGTCGTTCTGACAACCGGCGGCACGGGCTTCACGCCGCGTGACGTCACCCCTGAAGCCACACGAACCGTGCTTGATCGCGACGCGCCCGGCATTGCGGAGGCGATTCGCGCTGACGCCCGCACGAGGACGCCTCACGGCCTTCTCTCCCGCGGGCTCGCAGGCCTGCGTGGGGCGACGCTCGTCGTGAACTTGCCGGGTTCACCGGGCGGTTGCCGAGATGGCTTCGCGGTGCTGCAACCCGCGCTCGTGCACGGGATCGAGCTGGCCGCCGGCGACCAGGGCTCGCAGCACCGCCAGACATGAGCTCGTGATCGAGTTGTCAGAACGTCCTGACGGCCCGGGCGAGCTCCTCGCGGTCACGCAAAATGGTGGATCCAGGCTCGCATTCCCGCGCCGGATCGCTTCACTCGTCAAGCTCGAGCACACGGTGTTCGCGTTGCCGTTCGCCTACGTGGGGGCGTTTCTGGCGGTGGCCGGCTTCCCGGGCGTCGGTCCCGCGCTCTGGTTGACGCTTGCAATGATCGGCGCCCGGACTCTCGCGATGGCACTGAACCGGCTTATCGATGCCGAGCTCGACGCGCGCAACCCGCGAACAGCCGGACGAGAGATTCCAGCCGGCGTGCTGTCGCGAGCTCAGGTGTGGGCACTCTGCGTGGCGGCGCTCGCGCTCTATCTCGTGGCGGCGTTTCAACTCGCGCCGATCGTCCGCTGGCTCTGGCCTATTCCTGTCGTCATGTTCGTCGTCTACCCGTACCTCAAGCGCGTCACCTGGCTCTGCCACCTCTGGCTCGGCGCCTGCACGGGGCTCGCTCCCCTCGGAGCCTGGATCGCGGTCACGGGCACGGCACCCTGGGAGGCCTGGGCACTGTTCTTCGCGCAGGGCCTCTGGGTCGCAGGTTTCGACCTCTTCTACTCGCTCTTCGACCTGGCCCACGACCGCGCAGCGGGCCTTCGCTCGTGGGCGACACGCTTCGGCGAGCGTGGCGTTTTCGTGGGAGCGCGCGCGTTCCATGTTGCCGTCGTCGTGCTACTCGCGGCAGTCGGGCTCGGCCTCGGCAGCGATGTCTTCTACTGGCTCGGCGTCGCCGCCGTTGCCGGGTTGCTCCTCTATGAGCACACGCTCGTACGCCCCGGAGACCTCCGTCGGCTCGACGCTGCCTTCTTCACCATCAACGGTGTCATCAGCGTCGCCTTCTTCGTCTTCGTCGCGCTCGACACACTGGCCTGATGGTTGATCGGAACTAGCCGGTACCGTTACGCGTCAGGCGACCGAAAGGCTAGCTTGATGATCGCGGGGGAAGGCCTCGAGAAGCGATATGGCCGCAAACGGGCCCTGAGAGGGGTCTCGTTCAGCGTTCCGCGCCGCGGGTTCCTGCTCGTCACAGGCCCGAATGGGTCGGGCAAGACGACGCTCCTGCGGCTCGTCGTCGGGCTCGCCGCGCCGACGAAGGGCACTATCATCGTCGACGGTGAGCGGGCTGACCTCGGGTACGTGGGGCACGAGCCGCTGCTGTACCGCGAGTTGACCGCGCTCGAGAACCTCGAGTTGTTCGGTCGCCTCTACCGCGTTCCCGAGCGCCGTGAGCGAAGCGGGATGCTGCTCGAGCGCTTCGGCCTCTGGGAGGTGCGCGCCGACCGCGTTTCGACCTTCTCGCGGGGCATGACGCAGCGCCTCGCGCTCTGCCGCGCGCTTCTGCACGACCCGGCGCTGCTCGTGCTCGACGAGCCGTTCACGGCGCTCGACGAGGACGGTGCGGCGCTGCTCGACGAGGAGCTCGCCGCGCTCGCCGGCGAGCGAACAATCGTGCTCTCCAGCCACGATCCCGGCCGCGTTGCCCCACTCGCTACGGACAGCCTCGTCCTCACATGAGCTCCTTCGCCCTCTACAGCGCCGATGTGGTCGCCCTCGCGCGCAAGGACCTCAAACTCGAGCTCCGCGCCCGGGACACTCTGCCCGCGATGCTGCTGTTCGTTCTCACCACGCTTGCCGTCTTTCATTTCGCTCTCCCGGCAGGGGCAGGTGAGAATGCGGCCTACGGCCTGCTGTGGATCGCGATCATCTTCACGGCGCTTCTCGGCTTGGCCCGTGCGTGGGCCCCCGAGCGCGAAGGCGGGGCGCTGGACGGGCTCGTGCTGGCGCCGTGTGACAGAAGCGCGATCTGGCTCGGCAAGACACTCGCAACCCTTGCGTTCCTCGGCGCTGCCGAGCTCGTGGCGCTGCCGGCATTCGCCCTCTTCTTTGCCCCTGTCGACCTCGTCGCCGTCGCCGGTGTCGTGCTCGCGAGCGTTGGGATCTGCGTCGTCGGCTCGCTCCTTGCGGCGATGGCTGCCGCGAGCAGGGGCCGCGAGGTCATCTTGCCGTTGCTCTTCCTGCCACTCGCGATCCCGCTCGTCGTCGGCGGCGTCGGAGCGGGCATCTCTCCCGCCGGCGCGACCTATCTCTCCTTCCTCGCCCTCTACGACGTCGTGTTCGCGATACTTTCGTGGGCCACCTTCGAATATGTCGTCACGGAATAACCTCCCGATCCTCGCTTTTGCCGCTACCGGCCTGCTCGGTCTCGCCGTCGTGCTCGCGCTTCTCGTCGCACCCGAGGACGCCGATCAGGGCATCTCCCAGCGGATTTTCTACTTCCACGTCCCGATCGCCCTCACCGCCTATGCCTGCTTCGGGCTCGGGGCCTGGAAGGCGCTCCGACTCCTGTGGGTCGGCGGCGAGCGCCGCGACCTCGAGAGCTACACCTGGATCCACCAGGGCACCATCTTCGGTGCCTTGACGCTGATCACCGGCTCGATCTGGGCCAAGGCATCGTGGGGAGTGTGGTGGAGTTGGGGCTCGAACCAACTCGTCCTCTTTCTCGTCCTCTTCCTCTTCTATTGCGCCTACTTCATGCTCCGGTTCTCGGTCGAGGAGGGGGCGCGCCGCGAGCGGATTTGCGCCGTGTACGCGCTCTTCGGCGTGGCGCTGATTCCGGTCAGTTTTTTCGCGATCCGGCTCGCGAGCGACTTCATCCACCCGACGGTGTTCAACCGTGACGGCCCCCAGATGACGGGCTCGATGTTCGGCACGTTCCTTGTCTGCTGGGCCGGGATCACGCTGCTCGCCTACGTGATGTATCGCACCGAGCTCGTCGGTAAGCGCACCGATTCGAACCTGCGCGAGCTCCGCGAGGCACTCTCGTGAGCCAGGGCCAGTACGTCGCGCTCGCCTACGGTGTCGTCCTCGTGTTCGTGCTCCTGTGGGTGGCGATCATTGCGACCAAGCTCTCGCGGCTCGAGCGCGAGACCGCTGAGCTGTCAGAGCTCGCGCGCGGCCACCCTGCCGATGGCTGAGCTCCTCATCTGGCCCGCGTTGATCGCCTACGGGGAGGCGGCGGTCGCCTACGCGGGCGCGGTTCGAGGCCCGGGTGTGTCGGCGCGACTCGGCATCTGGGGCGTCCGGATCGGCTGGCTGGCGCAGACCGCGCTCCTCATAGCGCAGGCACTCGACACGGACGGGTTTCCCTGGGGCACGTGGGCCGGAGCGCTCAATCTCT